>CAXHFM010000025.1:0-12880 GCA_964016345.1 uncultured Candidatus Poseidoniales archaeon
CAGTCTTCGGCGTCGCGATATAATCGACAAAGGCTACAGGTTCCGCACCTACACATATCAGATCATTCACATTCATGGCTATGCAATCGATCCCGACTCCCTCCAGCCTCCCCAATTGATTAGCAATCTGCAATTTTGAGCCCACTCCGTCGGTAGCTAAGGCCAATCTGGAATCTCCAAACTCAATGATTCCTCCAAACCCCCCGGGTAGAGGAACTGGAGCTCCAATTTCTCCTTTCTTCCTCACAGAATTAGCCAGCGATCCAATCAGGCTTGAGACCGCCTCGGCCTCTAAATCTATGTCTACCCCACTACTTGCATAGTCCATCGGCGCACCGCTCACGACGCTTCGCACGTGTTAACGCTCATGATACTCTCGCTTCCCATGCTCAGAGATTCACCGATAAAAAAATAAGATTAAGAGCCGTTTTCTAAAAAAACACCTTTTTTTGACTTTTTTTTGAGAATCTCTATAACATATATACGTCGTCGTGCGGGCACTGGAACGTGAGTTTCTAATGAAGAACAACAAGATGATTGCAATGATGCTTACCATGAGCATGCTGGCGGCAGCATTCGCCGGATGCCTTGGTGGGGATGATGAAGACGACACACCTGACTGGTCCATTTCAATGGCCAATGACGTTAGTGCCGACTTCGTGGAGTCCGCATGGGACCCCATCATTCCCAACCTGAATGCCGGCGATATGTGTGACGCTATCATATCGGCGATGACGAAGACTGACGAGCGAGAGCAAGTTGTCGACTTCACCAGGGCCTACTACACAAGTAGCCAAGGTGTAATCGGCGGAACTGGCGCCGCTTCTATCAGCGCCGTCGCAGACCTGAACGCAGAAGGCACCACCATAGGCGTACAGTCGGGGACTACCTCTGACCTGTACGCTCAGGAAAACCTAGGTGCAGCTACGATCAGTGCTTACGACGACTTCCCTTCGGTAATAGCCGCTCTGAACAATGGCGATGTACACTACGCAATGGGTGACGCCCCTGTTCTGTCCCTGGAAGGTACCTTGATGGTCACCTTCTCGGACGAGAACTTCGGTATGGCTGTGCAGGGGGATTCCTCTGGAGAGCTACTTGGCGCACTTAACATGGCAATTGGAGCCATGGTCGACTCCGGTGAGTACGACCTGATCTACGGCGCCAGCTTCGATGGTGCAGTAACCCTAGCCGATGACACCACAATGGATACAGCTACTTCCTACCCAGTACCAACTGAGGGAAGCGATCTGACCGCTGTTCTGGAGTCCGGAAGCCTAAGGCTCTGCACAGATCCTTTCTACCCTCCATTCGAGAGCTATGCTGACGATGGATCAGTAGTCGGATTCGATGCTGACATCGCTCACGCTGTTGCTGACGAGCTAGCCGCTCACTACATGGGAGCAGCAAACCCAATGTTTGAGGCACCAGAAGATCCAGCTGTAACAATCAAGCTAGGTTTCCTGAATGATGCAACAGGGCCAATCGCCCAGTTCGCCGCTCCATTCACCTACGCGTGGGGAGCTGCTATGGACGACCTTAACGCAATGGGAGACGACTACGTCTTCGAGGTTATCGAGGCAGACTCCGGATGTGACGGTCAGACGGCCGGCACAGCAGCTCAGTCGCTAATAGACGCAGGTGTCGTTGCAGTAGCTGGAGCAGCATGCTCCGGTGCTTCGATGGGTGCCAACGCAGTCCTTTCAGCGGCTGGAGTACCAATGATCTCGTATGCGAGCACATCACCAGCCCTGACTGATGCAACCGCATACCCTCACTTCTACAGGATAGTTCCAAGTGACGCTCTTCAGGGAGAAGCAGCAGCTGACATGATCACAGGAAGCGGGGTTACCAGCACCGCTATCGTGCACATGACCAACTCGTACGGAGCCGGTCTAGCCGACGCTGTAGTGGCAAACCTTGCTCCAGAAGCAGTCTGTCTACAGGCTGGATATGAGGAGACCGCAACCGACTTCCAAGCTGCCGTTCAGGCGGTAATGGAGGCAGGTTGTGACTCAGTTTTCCTAGGTTCTTACGCTTCTGACGGTGCAATGATCGTTGAGACCATGGCAGTCATGGGCGCTACCATACCAATTTTCAGTGCCGATGGAATGGCCGGAGCAGCAGCTCTTGAGGAGTACACTAATCCAGCTATAGCGAACGGAATACAGGTCACAAGGCCTAGTGCGGTTTCTCCTGGTGATTTCGCTGCATCTTGTGCAGCGGACTCGGTCTGCCAGACTGGAATCTTCACCTCCGAAGCCTACGACGCAGTAATGATGCTTGGACACGCCGCAATGATGGAAGACGGAGCTAACATGGGCGCACACGTGCCAATGGTCGGCGACAACTATCAGGGCGAGTCTGGAACTCATACCTTCCTAGACAACGGAGACGTTGGAGGATCCGGATACGATGTCTGTACCTTCCACCATATCCCAACATTTGGAGAGTACTTCAACTGTGACAGGAGATGGGACGTCGGAGGAGACGGAGTGGTCAACGCACCATGGAACGGAGTTACCATCAAGATTGGATTCTTGAATGACGCAACCGGAGATATCGCAGTTTATGCCCCCGGATTCGTGGCCGCATCTCAGATCACGATCGGTCTTGCAAACACTCTGGCATACAGCCAGGGAGTCCAGTTCGAGATAGTATACGCAGACTCCGGATGTGACGGTACAATGGCTGCATCAGCAGCTCAGACCCTAGTCGATGCAGGCGTATGGGGAGTAGTTGGAGCAGCATGCTCTGGAGCATCAATGGGAGCCAACGCGGTACTTTCCGCTGCTGGAATCCCTCAGGTATCCTATGCAAGCACCAGCCCAGCCCTATCCGATGCAACAGCATACCCGTCCTTCTACCGCGTCGTTCCAAGCGATGCGTTCCAAGGATCGGTTGTCGCTGACGTAATGGTCGCTGACATGCAGGACAACGTCGCTGTTATCCACATGACTAACGCATACGGGTCAGGACTAGCCGATGCATTTGTCGGCAGCATGGATGCAGGACACATCTGCACTCAAATCGGATATGATCAGACAACCACTGATTTCACATCTGTAGTGAGCACAGTCGTCAACGAAGGATGTACTTCCGCTATGCTAGTATCCTATGCCGCAGACGGATCCGCTCTGATTGAGGAGATGTCCCTGCAGGGATTCTCAGGCGCTATCTACGGAGCTGATGGAATTGCAGAGGAAGGACTAGCAGCAGATATGGCAGACAAGTCTCTGGTGGACGGCATTATCGCCACAAAGCCATCAGCAGGTGGTGCAATGTCAACAGTGGGCATGGTCTTCGCGGCACAATGTGCAGCCGTCCCTGCATGCGCTGGCGGCATCTACACCGCTGAGGCGTTCGATGCTGTTTACATCACAGCATTCGCCGCCTTCACAGCCCTAGCAACCCCTGGAATCAGCAAGGACATGGCTATAATGGGAACTGGTAATGGTCTGGAAGGAGCTAGTGGAGCGATAACCTTCATGGCAAATGGAGACGTTCCAGCAGCTGGATATTGTATCGGTGAGTTCTCTCACGATGCGACCACAGACACAGTCACGTATGATTGTGTTAGAAACTGGGACCCAGTCAACGGAATCGTTTGATTGGTAACGTAAAGCAGTGTGGCGGGGTTTTCCCGCCACACTGCCCCAACAATTTTATTCGAATTATGAAGGTACGTGTAGTAGATGCTGCATGAGGCTAGGTACAAGTACTCGAATCTCTCTAGGGGAACACGAAGGATCCTAGTTGCAACAATACTCTTCCTCGATGCAAACTTACTCGGAACAACAAACGGGATAGGCATACTCAATATTGTCGATACAATTCTTGGCGATGGGATTCCTAATGATATGGTGTGGCTTCTCCAGGTAGTAGAGTCTCTTACAGCTGGACTCATCATCGTCAAGGTATTTTTTGATGACGTTCCCCCAAGTAATTTCAGAACCCTAGCCTTACTCACTTCTCCGCTGTTCATGATCATGTTTACGTTCTTAACTCTCGATATCCTTCTCAATGGGCTCGGAGAGGGAGCGTCTTTCACGCTGGATTTAGTTTCAGTAGCTACAGGCACTCTGACTTGGTCCTCAACGTATCTAGCAATTGCCATAGGACTCACTCTAACTTACAAGGTCCAGAGGTATGGTAACTTCGCCCAATCTGAATTATTCATGATCGGGATGTATCTCTCAATGATAATGATCTGGAGTGACTACTTCTTCCCCCTTTCTAGCTTAAGCACCACTAAAGACGGTGTTCTAACTTGGTCAGTCCTGATCTTCACACTCATCGCCGCATTCGTCCTTACGGGTCTAGCTGGAGTAATCATAGACAGATTGGTCTACAGGGGATTTCGAAGAACTAAGACCACTCCACAGGTCATGATGATCGCTTCTCTGGGTGTTGCTCTTATACTGAGGGCCATCACTTACCTAAGATTTGGCTCTGGAAGAAACATGTTCGAGCCAGAGGGTGACTGGAGGATGCCAAATCTGAGGTGGGAGATACCAACCACCAAGCTCAGACTCAATCTCGGAGACAGGTCGATAGATGAGGGTAGGACCTACACTCAGTGGACCTGCGAGCAGACAGGTGTAGACGAAACAACAGGAGAGCCTATACTTTCCAGAATAGTGACTGAAGCTTCAAAACCAGCATATGAACTGTATGACACCACTGCAGACTGCGTAACACAGGCCACCACCAACTACGCGTATTACAAGGGAGCAGTACCATTCGTAATCTTCTCATCGGTACTCCTGCTGATGCTCCTGCTCAACAAGACGAGACTTGGCAGGAGAATGAGGGCGGTTGCTGATAATCCAGAGCTGGCCGCCAGCAGCGGAATCAACGTTGAGAGGGTTCACCTTTCGAGCGCTTTCCTGTCCGCTGGAATATCTGGGATGGGTGGTGCGATATTCGCAATGACACTTAGATTCAGTCCAGAGACTGCTTTCACCCTACTCCTCCCGTCATTCGCAATCATTGTATTAGGTACAATAGGATCCATTCCAGGGGCCATTGTGGGCTCTATCATCGTAGGGTTCGTACGAGCACTTTCATCTCCTGTACTGATTGGCATAGGATCACCACTCGGACGTTCTAACTACTCTGCCTTGGATGGTGTCATGCCCTATATTTTCCTAGTCGCAATCCTAATGATAATGCCCCAGGGGATTGGAGACGCATATGAGAAGTGGAAGATTGACAGACTTCGCAACAAGAAGGAGACCAATACGGAAAGGGATCTCAAGATTGCCACTGGCTTAGCACTCCTCCCCACTGGAATTTTCGGATTGCATCACTGGTGGAGGGGAAGAACACACAGGATGCAAACATTCTCTGTAATCGCCATTGCATCATACATATTTCACAGATTCAGCAATTTTGTTGAAAGGAACTCCTTCGCCGACGGCTCTTGTGCAGACTCCTGTCAGGAAAGCGAGTTCGCTGAAACCAATCTAGCGATTCTGACCGGGAGGAACGACGGAGAGCTAATATTGGAGGACAGCCCTCTCACGGAGACCCATCTGTTGGATCAGACTAGCGCCCCCAGTGGAATGTCTCCTTTCGAAGCCGAACAATGGATTCCAGGCGCTCTGGCCGATATGCAACAGTCCTGGCTCAATCAAATGAAATTTGAGATTGATTTCGTGAACTTTATTGTCGACGCAGGAGATTTGATTTGGCCACTAGCATTAGTGGTACTCTGGGCATTCTCTGTGTATGAAGGAATCAGAATAATGAATGGTAAGGAGAATGAGAAAATATCATTCCCGCTATTCTCCAAATTGAAATCCATCCCCGACTCATCCCTCTCTCCAATATCAGATACCTGGCGAAAATTGTCAGAGCTGGATAGGAATCATGAAAGAATAGTTAAACGACTAAGGGAAAAATTGAGCAATTATCTAAGACCCCGGGAGTTGAAGTTTCACGCCGTACATTTCTCACTCAGATTCCTTGAACCAATAATGAAGGCACTCAAAATTCCAGAGAATCGTAAGACAGATCTCAAGATGTACGGAAGACAGAGTACATTAGGGTCTTGGATATCATTTTACATCCTCATAACGATCTTAGTGATGTTCCTTGTCTGGCTTCCAATAGCCGAATCGGACAATTTTGAGTTCAAAAAAGTCCTCCAGGTTTCGAATGTATTACTCACACTCTCTATCTTCATCTTGATGGCCTTTTCTCTAAACTTACACACCGGGTATACAGGAATGGTAAACTTCGGAATTATCTTCTTCGTCTCCATTGGAGCAATAACAGTCTCAATACTAACTGCTCCAAAAAGAGTGTTCGGATATGATTGGGGGATCATGGAGGCTACAATAGTAGCTATGCTGCTATCCGCCGCCATCGGTTGGCTACTCGCTTATCCCACTGCTAGATTGAGAACAGACTACTTTGCCATAGTGACCATATCGCTTGGAGAGATCGTAAGAGTTCTCCTAGCAGGGGAACCACTTCTGAGAGCGGGGCCGGTTGCTTCTGCAATTGGGATATCAGGATACCCACTACCATTGGAAGACTGGTGGTTCTGTGGCTCGGAGAAGTCCGGTCCAGATACACAGTGGGCCAGTCCCGATACCTGCAGAGATGACATATTGCTAGACAGCACCCCTGCGTACCACATAGGTGAGCTACTGAATCTAGGCGAGCCGGCTCCTTACATGATGATGTTAATGCTATTATCAGTGGCTTCAGTCATAGTCGTATGGGCACTATTATCCAGACTACTCTCATCACCATGGGGAAGGGTGCTCAAGGCTATCAGAGAAGATGAGGAGGTCGCCCAGCACCATGGCCACGACATCTTGACTCACAAAGCGGCCAGCCTCGCTCTGGGGGCGGCAATAGCCGCACTTGCCGGGGCACTCTGGGCTTGGAAGCTCACTGGTTTCGATGCGAGTTTCATGTCCCCTGCGCGTTCTACATTCTTGGTGTGGGCAGCCTTCATCATTGGAGGCACATCCAATAACAGGGGTATGATTGTCGGGGCCTTCATCATAGTTCTGATGGAATTCGTATTCAACGTCCTAGTAGCGGCACAGGGATCTTCAGATCTGCCGCTACACGTCACCGCTGACAGAATAGACACTCTATTTGAGTGGATATTAACAAATCAGTGGGATGTAGCGACTATATTCGCCATTACGGCACTTGTAGGTTACATTACCAGATTAGAGAGGATTTTCGATATTGGTTTTTCAGGAGCTGCAGTATTCCTCTTCGCCGCACTCGCTCTTGGTGAGAGATCGATCAATGAGTCGTTCTTCGCAGGGGTAATTAGTGCGGATATGGTCTATGTCAAGCTTATGCTAATTGGGTGCCTAATGCTGTTCTCACTCAAGTTCAACTCCAAGGGCCTATTGCCAGAAGTCCCGATTAGACCCAGTAGACCAGACGGAGGCGAATAAAGTGACTGAACCTGTTCTGAAAGTACAGAGACTTCGAAAGGAATTCGGAGGGCTAGTCGCAGTAAAAGACGTCTCTTTTGAGGTCGGTGAAGGTGAATTCGTTGGGTTGATTGGTCCAAACGGATGTGGTAAGTCGACCACATTCAACTGTATTAGCGGGCTACTAGAACAGACGTCCGGAAAGATCGAGATGTTTGGTGAGGATATCTCTGAACTTAGGCCAGACCAGATTCAGAACAGAGGAATGACTAGAACATTCCAGCACACAAACCTCTGGAGGGAGATGACTGTAATAGAGAACCTAATGGTTCCTCCTAGGAAGCAGTTCGGAACAAATGCAAGAGAACTCCTCAAAGCGATCTTGTCCCGAAAAAATCCATCCGAGCGAGAAAGGCTCGTGGATGCATATGATGCACTCGATCAACTAGAAGTCCCTCATATGGCTCATAACCTAGCTGGTGAGTTGTCAGGAGGGCAGTCAAAGCTGGTTGATATTGGTAGGTCAATGATGGGGAGTCCGAAGCTACTACTCCTAGATGAGCCTGTAGCAGGGGTAGCCGGGCCTCTAGCAATGAAGATTTTCAATAATCTCAGAAACATCGTAAATGAAACCGGAATCTCGATTCTTATCATCGAGCACAATATGGACTTCATACTGAGACAGGGAGTCGACAGAATCGTCGTGATGAACGAAGGAGAGGTGCTCATGCAAGGAACACCAGACGAGGTGAGAGCCAATCAAAAGGTAATCGAGGCATACCTTGGCGCTGTTGGAAAGACGGAGGAGGAATAGAATGAGCAGGGTACTGGAAGTGAAAAACCTAGAGGGAGGATATGGGGCCGTTCAGATTCTTTACGGAATTGATCTCTATGTCGAGGAGGGAGAGTTCGTCACTATCATTGGGCCAAACGGATGTGGGAAATCAACACTGATAAAGACGATTTTTGGAATCGCCACATATTACTCAGGAGAGGTCTTCTATAACGGTACTGAGGTATCTGGTTGGAGAACAGATCAATTGGTGAACCAAGGAATAGCATATGTACCCCAAGTGGACAATGTCTTCCCCTCGCTTTCTGTTATGGAAAATCTCCAGATGGGGGGCAATAGCCTCTCAAGTGCCCTATTGAGCGAGAGAATAGAAAGAGCACTAGATATGTTCCCAGACCTAAGAAACCGGGTCCACGATTTGGCCGCCTCTCTCTCAGGAGGGGAGAGACAAATGCTCGCTATCTCCAGAGCACTGATCTCGGACCCGAAGTTCCTGCTCCTCGATGAGCCAACCGCCGCACTGTCACCGCTCTATCAACAGCAAATCATCGAAAGAATAGACTCACTAAGGGAACAGGGCATAACAGTCCTAATTGTGGAGCAGAATGCTCGCCTTTCACTAGCCAGATCAGATAGAGGATACATCGTATCCAATGGTAAGATAGTACATACCGGAGTTGCAAAGAAGATTCTCACAGACCCAGAAATAGGAGAATACTTCCTCGGCTCAACGGGATATTAGATCAGATGCCAAGCCCTCTAGTTTTGGAAGGCACTTCTTCATCCTATGTCCATCATCGATTACGACGAGCTCTACCATTTCTGAGATACTGGATACAGTCTCCGAGACAGATAACGAGACGACATCATCCTTCGAACCATGAACAATAGTGGTATGATGAGCCACTTCAGGCCACGACATACTCTTAGCGGCTTCCATAAAACTCCAATCAAGATCAATCTCCAGCTCGAACCCCCTGTAAGTCCTCACACCAGAATTCTTCCAGTCGGCAAGCTCGTCTTCAGATAATCCCTCCCAACTATCCGAAAGGCCGAACGCAGGAGCAATCAGTAGCAATCGAAAATCAGAATCTCTCCGCATCGATGAGGCATTGGCGGCCGCTAAACCTCCCATAGAAGAACCAATTACCAAGTCAAAATCATACTCATCAATGCATCTGAGCAGGACCTTTGTCTGGCTTTCTACATCCCAGCCAAGCTCTGACATTATTGGTGAAGTAACTTCCCAACCAAGAACTTCTCTCATGTATGTGGGCTTGGATCCTGATGGGCCTCCTTCAAAACCATGAGCGAATAAAACCCTCATTTCATCAGACCCATATTCTCAGTCAAACTCTAAGCCAAGTAGCTCAAGATCATCAAGAGGGCACCGAGTCATTATAGCATTGTCCATCACTCTGAGGTGTATTTCTGCAACAACATGCACTGTCGATTGAAACATATGGCCAGCATGAACGTTATTATTATCATCAGACCAGCAACAGTGAATATGAGTGAAAGGATCACCGTTTTCTGTGCGTGCGATATTACCC
Organism: uncultured Candidatus Poseidoniales archaeon; assembly: GCA_964016345.1. Taxonomy (GTDB): domain Archaea; phylum Thermoplasmatota; class Poseidoniia; order Poseidoniales; family Thalassarchaeaceae; genus MGIIb-O5. Next base: position 9,759 of record CAXHFM010000025.1, read on the forward strand.
GACAAGCTCACTAACTCTGATGGTGAGTCCAAGGGTCTTCTTTGGTAAACACCCTCCCCATCCATGTAGCCATATTGATTGTCACGGGTTCTCCCAATCCCACTGGTTATCGCGGCCGCGTCAAATCCAAGGTCATTCGCCAATGCTTTCAGTGAGGCATGAATCTCCTCTCCTGGGTCAAGCCGTACTAGGACATCACTGCCCGAACGCGCGTGCTCCATGCACCTCGTATCACAAGCATTGATTTCAACTTCTCTAAGGAACTTTTCACAATCGGCAAAAAACCATCATCATTCCAGTGGAAGGGAGAAATGCCTCAAAATCACTTCGAAAAAGAAAAAAATCTCCAGTGGAACTAAGGGGGGCAACATCACCATGCATTTTGGTTATAGACCGTGACTTCCCGTATCATACGCCCGGCGGTTAGAAGATGACGATGGCTACTCATGATTCCGCCGCGAGATGGAAGACCTTTCTCTCAGAGGCCAAGGAGCATGAGATCACACTCCTCCTCTCAAAGCAGACTACTAGTCACATAGTCGAGGTATCATTCCATGAGTTAACCGGATTCGATCCAGATTTCGCGGAGGATATCCTGAGCAACCCCCGAAATATAATATCTAGCGGACATAAGGTACTGAGTGAAATTTGTAGAGATAGAGGGGAGGACCTCGATGCAAGGATAATACTTTCCGATCTTCCGAGGGACACCCTAAGCCCACTCAGAGACATAGGATCCAGAGATATAGACAAACTGAGGAGCTTAGATGTGATAGTGACAAAAATGTCACAATTGAAGCCTAGAATACACGTTGCGGTCTTCGAGTGCGAGTCTTGCGGTAACTCCCAACAAATAGATCAGACCAACGAAAGTGAATTGATTGAGCCATTGAGATGTCCCGAGGCCACTGGATGCGGACGTTCAATCAGAGGTGCCGACTCGACCAGATTCAACCTAGTACTGAATAGCTCTCGGATGATAAATAACCAGTGGCTAGAGATTCAGGAGCTACCTGAGAATGTACCCAGTGGGGCACAACCTTCCAGGGCCAACGTACTGCTGGAGGGCGACTTAGTCAACAAACACCTTCCTGGGCAAAGAATCACTGCAAATGTGATTCCTGTAGTCAGATCCGAGATAAAGAGAAACAAGAAGACCCCAATGTTCGATATCGTATACCAAATGATTAGCTCTAGGCACGAGAGTGTTCCTTTCACTGAGATTAAGATAAATGATGAGGAAAGGGCGCAAATCGAAGAGATTGCCGCGTCGGGAGAATTGCTGACTCTTATGCAGAAATCTATAGCTCCGTCAATATTCGCCAATCACAAGCTCAAGCTAATCAAAAGGTCCCTAGCACTCCAGCTGTTTGGAGGAGTAAGAAGGAAAACCGCCGATGATACGTATCTAAGAGGCGACATCCATATTCTACTGATGGGAGATCCTGGTGTTGCCAAGTCCCAGCTCCTCGGATACATGTCTAATATTTCTCCTAGGGGAAAGTTTGCTTCTGGAGGAGGGACTTCGGGCGCCGGCCTAACCGCGGCAGCAATCAGGGACTCCTTCGGAGATGGTAGGTTTGCACTGGAGGCGGGAGTCCTTCCTCTCTCAGACAGAGGATTAGCAGCCATTGATGAGTTTGACAAAATCTCTCCAGACGATCGTAGCGCCATGCACCCTGCGATGGAACAACAGAAGATCTTCGTTGCTAAGGGAGGAATAACAGCAACTCTCCCCTCTAGGTGCGCGGTCCTCGCAGCGGCAAATCCGAAAGACGGGAGATTCTCAAATAGGAATGAAAGGACCTCGATCATGACTTCATTCAAAGAGACCGACTTGCCTTATCCATTAGCATCCAGATTTGACTTATTATGGCTAATCAGAGATGATACTGAAAAGTCAACTGATACTAAAATAGCTACGCACATTCTCGACATAAGAAGCTCATCACCAAGTGAAATGAGCCTGCAGGATATGCCCTTTGAGCCCTCTGAGACAGAAGAAGGAGAGGTGTTTGGTATCGGGGTTGATGGAAACAAACACCTAACGATGGACTTTCTTAGAAAATATGTGGCATACGCAAAGAGAACGTTCTTCCCGCAATTAAATGATAAGGCAAAATTGATGATTTCGGATTACTATGTTCAGGTCAGGAATGAGACCGCCGCGCTAGACAGGTCTCCAGGAGAGTATGAGGGCGATGGGGACAAGGACAGGCCAATTCCGATTACTGCCAGGGCTATCGAAGCTCTAATCCGACTTACCGAAGCACATGCCAGAATGCATCTTAAACACACGGCCGATGAAAACGATGCCAAGATGGCCTTGGCCGTTTACAAGCATTGGAGAGAGGACTCTAATATAGAGGATGAGTCAGAAATCCACTCCGGAGTTTCCGCTTCAAAGAGGAATATCGATAGGAACGTTAGAAAAATCATTAGAGGCATTTGTATGGAGAGAGGCGGAACTGCAGATATTGACGAGATTTACAATAGGGCCACTGATCTGGGGATTAACGAAGGACAGGTTGATGGAGTGATTTCCTCAATGAGTATCAGTGGGGAAATTTTCTCTCCTCGTGGAGGAACATACTCTTTCGTCCGTTGAGCCTATGAGCAAAACCCTACTCGTTGGACCATGGAGCCACTCGGAGACGTCTCAAATCCTACTTCCTTGGACCCAGACTCTCTAGGTTTCATGTGTGGTCTAGAGATACATCAACAACTAGCTACTGGAAAACTACACTCTAGAATGCCCAGTGAGCTGTACGAGTTCGGCATCGAGGATATCCCGGAAGACTGGAATCATTCTGAGAGGAGGCTCAGGGCATCCCAAGGAGAGGGAGGTAAGATAGATATCGCAGCAAGGTTCGAACAACGCAGAAACAGAACCTTCGTGTATGTCCAACCTCCAAATGCAGGACTAATCGAATTGGATGAGGCGCCCCCCCTTCCTCATGATCAAGAGGCCGTAGACGTAGTCCTGACAATGTCTGCCATGCTACATGCAAAGCCCGTACCCACCCTCCAGCCAATGAGGAAAACAGTAGTCGATGGTTCCAACACGAGTGGATTCCAGAGGACCACACTAGTCTCCACCAATGGTCAATTGCTTACAGACA
>CAXHFM010000026.1:0-12874 GCA_964016345.1 uncultured Candidatus Poseidoniales archaeon
CGCGATGCACGTAAGTCTCGTGGGCTCGGAGATGTGTATAAGAGACAGATAGGGGATGTCTTATTTGTCCCAAGATCACTTGACTCAGAGATTATCGAACAAATCGGATCCGCCTTTGAAATAGAAACACATCCATTCATGGTTGGGGGGTCTTCGTTAATAGGGAGCCTCCTAAAGGGAAATAGCAAGGGTATCGCTGTAGCTGACATCGCCACAGAAGAGGATCTCGATGAGCTAACAAGCTTTGGTGACGTTGTAGTAATGCAAAGTGGCGTTAATGCTGCAGGAAATCTTGTAGAATGCAATGAATTAGGTGCGATTGTAAGTCCAGTTGTCCCACCAGGAGCAGACGGCGTTGATATGATCGGAGAAGTATTAGGAGTAAATGCAGTTAGAAGTAAAGTTGCAGGACATGACACAGTTGGCAGTATGTTGGTGGCGAATACTAACGGAGCGCTGGCTCATCCAGATATCACAACAGAGGAGGCAAAGCTAATCGAGAATACTTTAGGTGTTCCAGTCATGGTAGGTACAGTTAGTTTCGGGTCTCCGTTTATCGGTGCGGGTTGTACCGCAAGTGACACCCATGCAATGGTAGGTACGGGTTCAACCGGTCCTGAGTTGAACAGAATAGAAGATGCCCTTGGTTTAATTTGATTAGATTGCCGTCGGGGCTACGTGATCATCACCCTTCTCATCGGTTTTTCTGACTCTGTTCCAAACGGATTTCATCAATTCATCATGGCATTTCTCACAATAAGTAAATCTCTTGTAAGCCTCTCTGAACGAGTAAGCCTTATTCCCCGTAGCTACGAGGAAACCTTTGGGCGATAATCGGCTAACTACATTTCCTTCAGATGAGCACTCTGGAAAATCGCATTTGACCATACCAAAGCCTGCAAGCTTTCGCTATTGAAATCTCTCTATTTAGATTCTTCAGTAGGCGGTTCAATTACCATTAGAGGGGAATTCGCCTCTACGCTATCCCCTGGTTCACAATTCAACTCGATAATTTTTCCAGAAATAGGGGCCTGAATTTCATTCTGCATCTTCATGGCTTCTAATATCATTATGACGTCCCCCTCAGAGACTATTTCTTCTTCGGTCACTGAAATGGAAATAATTTTTCCAGGAATCGATGACGACACGACCCCGGACCTCTTAGCCTTTCTAGCTCCTTTCCTTTTCCTAGGAGATAGTGAATCTCTTTCACCACCATCAACTTTAATGGAAAATACCTTACCTTCTACTTCGACCTTCCAAAAATCACCATCTTTGAGCATGGAGACCTCAAAATCTTCCCCATCGACACTTACTCTCCTTTTGTCGTTCATTATATCACCTAGATGAACTCCTTTTCGATTTAGCCCTGAATAGGTTCCTTCTGCCAATAATTACTCTCCGATGGTCCCTGGCCCACTCCTTGCCTCGTCCTCTCTGTGGAGAAGGTTGGATAAAATCTCCTCCTTCCTCTTCTAAAATAACAGCAACTATCGCCGCCATCTTCAACTTAAACAGTCTACCATCGTCCAAGAAAATACCTCAAAGTGGAATATTACCGTGTTTTCTGGCTGGCCTGACCTCTTCCTTCTCAAGTAGTGCACCGAGAGCTTTGGCCATGACGGTTCTCGTCTCACTCGGTTGGATGACATCGTCAAGATATCCAAGAGATGCCGCACGATATGGGTTCGCAAATGTATCCACATAGTCGCCTACCAACCTCTCTCTCTCCTGTTCAGGATTACCAGAAGAGGCGATTCTTCTTCTATGGATGATCTGTACAGCTCCCTCTGCCCCCATTACTGCTAGTTGTGCAGAGGGCCAAGCAACGTTGTAATCCCCCCTAATGTGTTTGGACGACATTACATCGTAAGCGCCCCCGTAAGCCTTCCTAGTAATCACAGTCAATTTAGGAACCGTTGCTTCGGCATATGCATAAAGCAACTTAGCGCCATGTCTGATTATCCCTCCCCACTCCTGGCTTGCCCCTGGAAGAAAACCTGGAACATCTACAAAAGTTAGAAGCGGGATATTGAATGAATCGCAGAATCGGACGAATCTTGCCGCCTTAATGGATGCATCAATATCCAAGCACCCGGCAAGAAAATTAGGCTGATTAGCGACAACTCCAATTGTATGCCCACCTAGTCTGGCAAAACCGACTACTATGTTCATCGCATATTCCGATTGAACTTCTAAGAATGCACCATCATCTACTGTCTCCTCTATAGCAGTAACAATATCATACGGCTCTTTGGGATTGTCTGGAACTAAAGTTTGTAATCTGTCACACGGCCTGTCTGTTGGATCTCTTGTCGGTAAAACGGGAGCTTTCTGTAGATTATTTGAAGGCAACATGCCAATCAGTTCCCTCGTCAATTCCAAAGCCTCTTCATCATCCTGCGCAGTGAAGTGAGTCACACCAGACTTTGTGGCATGAGTCGAAGCCCCTCCCAAGTCCTCAAAGGAAACTTCCTCGTTAGTTACTGTTTTGATCACTTCCGGTCCGGTGATGAACATATGAGATGTCCCATCCACCATAATTACAAAATCAGTTATCGCTGGAGAGTAAACTGCTCCTCCTGCACATGGTCCCATGATGACTGAAATTTGTGGTATGACGCCGCTTGCCCTGACGTTTCTGAAGAAAATCTCAGCATAAGATCCAAGGCTAGCCACACCCTCCTGTATCCTCGCACCTCCACTGTCATTTAGCCCAATAACAGGGGACCCAGTTTTGAGGGCCATATCAAGAATCTTACAAATCTTCAGGCCATGCATCTCTCCGAGAGAGCCACCATATACTGTAAAATCTTGAGCAAAGCAATATACTGTTTTTCCTCCTATTGTGCCATGTCCACACACTACGCCATCTCCAGGGATTACATTCCTATCCATATCAAAGTCCCTGCATCTATGCTCTACCAGGGGATCCACCTCCATGAAAGATCCATCATCTAGGAGTAGATCTAACCGCTCTCGAGCCGTCAATTTTCCTTTTGAGTGCTGTGCCGATACCCTCGCTTGACCGCCTCCTGCTATGGCTTGCGCCTTACGCCTCCGAAGCTCTTCAACACGTGCGTCATCTGCACCCATGCGCTTCCATATGCTGGGACGTCAATATGCATTACTAATGAAAACGTGAAAATATGGCCTGCGGTTGCTTCAAGGAGGGTCACCGGTTCGCAGATTCGATACTATGAAGATAGTTATGGCTAAACCGGGCCTTGATGGTCATGACCGAGGTGCCAAAGTAATCGCCAGATCGCTTCGGGATGGGGGTCACGATGTTGTATATACCGGCCTAAGGAGGACTCCAGAGGAGATTTCAAGAATTGTTATGGACGAAGACGCAAATGCTCTTGGCCTCTCTACATTATCGGGAGCTCATGACGTGTTGGTACCACGAATTTGTGAACTACTCAGAGAAACAGGAATGGGCAATGTAATGGTTTTTTTAGGAGGAATTATTCCCGATAGAGATCATGAAAGTATGTTTTCTAGCGGAATAAGGGCTATATTCGGACCAGGATCAAGAACTGATGAAATCCTATCCTTCTTGGATGAGGCCAACTCTAGAGTGGAATCAGGTGCCCCCATTGGAGTAGGTGATGAAGATGGGTGGCGTTGGAATTGATGAATCAAGACTCACTTTTAGAATCAGCAGCCAATGGAAATAGAAGGGACTTGTCGAGACTACTCACCTACCTAGAGAAGGGTATGAAGCTTAATCTCCCAAAAAATACTAATTCAAGGAAATCCTCAGTTACGGGAATAACCGGCCCTCCAGGAGTGGGAAAATCATCTCTAATAGGCAGAATAATCAGTTATTGGAAATCAAGAAATCAGAAAGTAGCGGTTCTGGCTATTGACCCCTCGTCTCCAAGGTCAGGCGGAGCACTGTTGGGGGACCGAGTAAGGATGGACTCTGCCGACTCGGGAGAGTTGGTTTATGTGAGATCTCTTGCTACTGGGGGCCAACCAGGAGGAATCTCTTCATCTCTGATTTCTATGATTGAGTTATTATCCTACTGTGGATGGGAGAATATTGTCATAGAAACCGTTGGGTCAGGCCAGTCGGAAATTAAAATAGTCGCATTCGCAGACAAAATCATACTAGTTGATGGCCCAGATAGAGGAGACATGATACAAGCCGAAAAGGCAGGAATCATCGAGTTAGCAGATATTATCGTGATTAATAAATCAGATCTTCCAGGGGCTATCAAAGCCGCTGAATCAATACGCTCCTCCCTCTCATTTGCCGACGGAAAGACATCTCCGCAGGTTGTTCTCGTCTCTGCACAAATGAATGAGGGGATAGAAGAAATGATGGATTTAGTGGAGAATTGTGATTCCCCCGATTGGAGGCAGAGGATAAAAATACAAGAAAGATTGATGTCTCTGTGGGATTCTCGCCTACTGTCCTCGCCCGATCTGAATCGTGTCATTAGCCAACTTCAAACCGGAAGTATTTCACTTGATGATGCTCTGGATAGTTTAACTAGGTGAGTAAATGATTGATCCCCTAAAACCATTCGATACAGATCATGTCAAACACTCCATTGGGGGATTCAGAGGGCACGCACTCAGAAGGGCTACCCATATGGTAATGGCATTAATCCCTCTCATATACTATGGTAGAGGTGTTGAAATTTCAGATTATTTGGGGATGAATCCGGAACAATTAGTCAGTACAATAATTATCACTCTCATAATTATAGAAGCTCTGCGAATAAAGATGGGAATTGTAGTAATAGGGCAACGTGAATACGAAGCTAAACAGATTTCTGCACTTGCGTGGGGAGGTCTCGCGGTAGCACTAGCCCTGTTAATTGCACCAGATGACGGAAAAACAGGACTCGAATCCGGACTCTACGGCATTCCACTGATATTTGGCCTGACCTTTGTCGATCCGATAATGGGCGAGATAAAGAGAAAGAAGCAGAATCTAAAATTAGCAATATGGGCAGGAATGTTGACCTCATATGGTGTTTGGATAGGATGTCATTTCTGGATTGGAACGCCACTGGTTATCTCACTACTACTTGCTCCTCTGACGGTTTTAGGAGAAGTACCGTCGTTAAAATATATTGACGACAATGCGACCATGGTCCTCATACCTCTGGCGGCGCTAATGATATTGCTTCCCCTGATTTAGATCAAGATTTCAGATGGGTATATTTACATCAGAGGTTATGGTGGGTAAGACAATGGTCGATTTGACTGAACACGAAAAGAAGATTTTTGATCTAATAAAAAGGAATCCAGGTGCAATATCTTCTAGACAAATACGAGAAGAAGTTGCCCAAAACAACGATATGTCAGAGAAAACTCTGCGTAATAGAATCGGGGATCTTAGGAGATATGGATTACTATCTCAACTAGAAAGTAAATCCATTGAATTTAGCACAGTGAGCGAAAATACTGCGGGAAACGAATTAAACCAATCTACTTACCTTATTGTCTGGGCAATTGCCTCTCTCGCATCTCTAGCCGTATTCATTGTTTATTTCTGAGTTATTGAATACCCCTCTTCTACGAGCATTTGGAGTTTTCTCGTTGCTCCTCCCACGCCGGAGTAACCACCAACTCTTCCGTCCGATAGAATCACTCTGTGGCATGGGACAAAGGGGGCATATGGATTTCTGGCACATGCATTAGCAACTGCTCTGGATGCGCCGGGTTTTCCTATTGCGATAGCAATCTGCTTGTATGTTCTAGTCTCTCCGAGAGGAATAGAAAGTAACTCCCTCCATACTAGTTTCTGGAAGTAAGTCCCATTCATTTTCACGGCTCTTCCTGTTCCGCCCCGGACGGACGATACCCCTCGTCCATACCCACTATCTCGTAATTTGAGGGGAACAGTGCTATTGCTACACCTCCAACCATACAACCTAGGCCAAGTAAGAACTGTCCAGTGATCATCATCTCAAGAGCTATGGCGACTAGGATTAGGCCTCCAATATTAGATACCCAAACTAGGTTTTTGAATGTTGACAATGATACCCCTGTAGTCCTCTCTGTGCGCTTGGGTCCAAACTCTGCACCGAATCTAATAGGATCTTCATCACTCAAAATATCACCTGTCTATCATTAATATTGCATCCGTGGGGCAAGCAAGAACGCATAGCTGGCAACCAGTACACGGGTCCCTCAGTATCTTCGCCTTTCTGTTCACCGCTATATTTAGGATCGGACTGGCCAATGGAGTATCATACAGCTCTATGGCATCATCATCGCATACAATAGTACATTGATCGCACCCGATGCATTGCTCTTCCTTGACCCATGCTACGGCATCCTCCCCCCCCTTCAACATAGCTCGATCTTCAGATCTTCTAGCATCTAGAAGAATCTTAATCCTCCGTTGCTCAGATTTCCTCCTCGTCATGAGATCTTTGATGTTTGTCACAAAATACCCCCGAGCGCCTTCTCCTCAGCATTACGTACTGAGCGTCACTAATTTAACCATGTTTCGCTACCAGTGCATGTGGAAGGCACTAAGCAGCCATGGATATACGATCCTCTGTGTTGGCTGGGCTTGACACAGGGGGCATTTATTTGGTTGGTAATGACAATATCTCTCTCTGCTAAGATAGCATGGATTTCATTTGCTTGTGGAGGATTAATAGGATTCTTCATTTGGCTTACGGCACTTGGCTACCGTCAATTACAAGTTGCCAAATTCACCTTATACGGAATAGCACTAAACGCGTTATTGGCCGTATATTCAGGTTGGCTGTCTTTCGGTTAACGATCACTGACTCTTTCCTGCCTCGACCTGCCTAGCTAGGAAGCTAACGACATCTAGTATCTCGAAATCATGCTTGGGGTCTCCCTCGAATTTTAGGCACTCAAAGTGGGAGACGCACTTTGGACATGATGTTAACATGATGTCAGCTCCAGTCGCATTTACCTCTTCGAACCTCTGAACTCTCAGAGCCCTACTATTCTCATTACAGCTCATCATACTAGAAACACCACAGCAAAGTGCATCTTCGCCATGATGCTCCATCTCAACTAGGTTAACTCCCTCTACACTAGATATCAGGTCCCTAGGTTGGTCATAGATATTCATCTGCCTACCTAGCCTGCACGGATCGTGGAAAGTAACCGTAACATCATCATCCGATTGTAGATTCATGTCAAATCCATTCTCCACCAAGAATTCAGTGGTGTGCATCACCTTCATGTCCTCCAACTCATAGTCTAGGGCGAACGTTCTGAAGCACTCAGCGCAAGATGTTACGAGGGTGTCGATTCCGCTCTCTCCCAGTTTCTTCTGATTGTATGCCTTGAGCTTCTCAAAGACCTCTGTCATTCCTTGCCACTTCTGATCGTGACCACAGCATTTCAGGAAATCTCTCCCTAGGTAAGTGACGTCTTCTCCCATCTCTTCGAATAGTGTGAATGCGGATGTTGTAGCATCGCCTAGATTCATGGAGCCTTCGTTAACGTGACTGAAAATCATTTCTTGATCTAGGTAGTCAACGCATCCTGGGTAGTATCCGATGTTTGAATCGATTGGGTATTCGTCTATCGACATGAAGTATCCGTCAGCGTCTTCCTCTGCTTCGGCGGCTAGGACTGCTTGCAACACAGTATGGGGAATTTCAGTAGCAGGAGGTCCACCGACTATCATATTCCTCCTAATGTCAACATACGAATCATAATCCACCAGTTGGGGACAGGCATTGGTACAAGCAGAGCAGGTCAGACAGGAATACAAGGGCACGCCATCGTCTTCATTGTTCCACGTATTGTAGATAATATTCAGCTTGTCTCCAGAGTTAAAAAGCCTTACTGGACAGGCGTCGTCACACAGATCACAGCCGTAGCACTTGTTCATCTCGTATTCGTAACCTCTCGCCATGCTCCTCATGAGCATGAAAACCATAGCACCGACTCCTAAGCATGGTATGAATAATGAATATATCAATTTTGCATCAAGACTCTTCGGGTTCTTGTGAAACGTTGGATTCTCCATATACATCGTAGACATAGTCTCAAGATCCAAAGATGACTCCGACCTGACAAGCGCAGTGCCATCATCATTCAAGAGCAGAGGTTGGTATGCCACGACAGATAAGCTGGTGATCACCTCCACAGACTCGTTGATACCTCGTGACGTAGTCGTGTAAGAAACACTGTAAGTACTCCCTGCCTGTAGGTACATAGTATCTGAAACGCATCCTTCTGTACTCCAAATTTCATTGCCCGACGAGTCCGTTAGAATCAAGCTCTGAGAATGGATGCCAGCTCCTCTGACCGTAGTCCTGAAAAGACATCCTATATCTGCTGGAACTTCGGAAACTCCCAAGTCTTCTACCTCGAATGTCATACTTACCTCATATGTAATTTCTGATCCATCTGCAAGTCCAGGGAAAGAGGCCTCATCCTCGACAGAATTTCTACCTGTGGTGCTGTCAGCATGTCCGTTGTCGCCAGCGAAATCAATTATCTTGAATTTCGTAGGTTGGAAAATTCCCCAATTAGACCAATGAGTCGCGGCAATGACACACCAATCAGAGGGGTCTTCTTCCGTTGAAAATCCATCCCATGCGGCCAGTGCCGAGCTTTCCTCGTAAGGTATGCACTCGTCTTCCCAGTCGGCCCAAACGTTCCCTTCATCCATGTGTACGAGAGTGTCCGAAGGCTGAGCCCTAAGAGAATCCAGGTCTTCGATATCGTCCATAGCACCGAGACCACCGTAGTCCCAAAAACCGTTCTCATAAACCGGCCATGTGACAACAGATATCAGTACAGCTGCGATAAGAGATCCTACGGCAACTTGGCGGCCTATCCTTGGGGTAACCCTCGATCCTACTGAGTTAAGTAGGAATTTCCTAGTAGGGAAATATATGACCGCGAATAAGAAAATTCCAGTAAGTATCCATGGAACTGCATTGAAAACCTCTGCAGTCCAAGGGGCTTGTCTTCCGCACATTAATTCAGAATGAGAGCCAGTGAAGCAATAGTCACTACGATCTTTAGCATATAAGTCTAGGAAGATATTGATTGAGAAAACAGATATGAACCAGACATGGGCTAGATAAACAGCACCAGCAGTTGCAAACCATGGATCTTCAACACCTCTCTTTTCCCTGCCTGGCAGGAAGGGTGGAAGGGCCAGAATGCCTACTGGAAGTCCTGTAATCGCTGCTCCCCACCATGCGGCATTCCAATCAATTACGGGAGTGCCAAAGAACTCTCCGATAGGGCCTGCTGGAATGACAAATTGAGGTAGATATTCACCCCATCTTAGGTATCCATATGAAAACAGAACGTACCAATCGGGGAATACGAAACCGGCTTGGGCAAATGGATCAGCGGCACTATGCAGGGGAGGAGGTATCAACCAGGAGTAGAATGCAATGGTCATAACGATCGATGCAAAAATTATCGTGTCTCGAAGCACCTCAGTAGGCCAAAAAGGGTGGCCAGTGATTGTTCGCCTCCTCTCGGTATCAGCTTCCAAAAGTTTGTTTCTCTCGCTGATGTAGGTGTCAGCAATTCTGCCAAATCTATCCATCATTCCCATTTATATCACCTCAATGTGGCTCCGCTATCCCTTGTGCCCAAACAATGAACAAATGTGCAAGAATGAGTGACGTAACTACTACTGGAAGTATGAAGACATGGAGGAAGTACATTCTGGTAACTGTCTGTCCCGAGATTGTAGTCCCAGCGAACATGGCAGTTGCAACCCAACCTCCAATCAGGGGTGTACTATTTGCCATGTTAATTCCGATAGTCGCTGCACCGAATGCCAGGCTATCCCACGGGAGTAGGTATCCCGAATAGCCGAAGAATATCGTGAAGAACATCAATGCGACTCCGATTAACCAATTTAATTCCCTTGGATTTCTGTAAGCACCGGTGAAGTAAACCCTGCACATGTGTAAGAATACGGCGGCGACCATGAAATGCGTAGTCCAGTGATGTATGGATCTGATGATGTATCCGAAGGGAAGTTGTGTCATTATGAATTCCATGCTACTGTACGCTGGAGTCGGATCCCCCTCTCCGCCTGGCACGTAATACAGCCCAAGGACAGTGCCAGTCAGGACTAGGATTACGAATGCCAGGAAAGAAATCCCACCCAGGCAGTAGAGGGGATACCAGTACCAAATTATTCTAAGCTTGTATTTCTCAGCATGACTCATAGGCATTTGCCTGTGCATACCGTAGTACGCATCCCTACTCATGCCCCAATAGTCCTGAATCCTAAATCTTGTATCTAGCCAAGAGAAGGCCCACAAAAAGGACTTTTCTGCTAGACCCATGCTACTGGCACTGGTCTCCACTGCTCGCAGTATTTCTTTCCTCGGCATCTCCTCTCTTTCTTTCCTCAAGGTTAGAGCAACTATTACTACCACCAAGGTTATGAAGACCCATAGAAACCAAAATTGAATCACTTTCTCACCTCAATCGCAATATGTGTACCAGTCTTTGAAATCAGGCAGAGCCTCTATCAAATCTCCGTTAAGAACGAATGGAATCAATGGCATCCCCATTGGTGCCGGACCTCCGGCCCTCTTAATACCAATGAAATCAAATTCAGCACCACTCGATCTATTCCTAGCCCTATTCTTTTCTATAACAGTAGGGTCAAATCTGGACGAGTGGCAGATACAGAACAGTTTGCTTCCCCCAGAGTCGGTTCCACTTGGGACCCATTGATCTTCAGTAAATTCGTTCGTAACTAGTTGCCACCCAGGGATGCAACATAGGTGTGTACACCTTGAAAATATCAGTATGAGGTTGTCATGTATGGACAGAGACTGATATTGCGGATCTTCGTCCAGCTCGTATCCTGAGCCAACATATGATCCGTCTGCCGTGTAACCGTCCATGAACTGAAATCGAGGTTTGTCCTCGGTGAGGGCACTGCCCTTGTTCTCATCATGAGGTACGTAAACTGCATTTACTGGCATTCCTGACCACACCCCCTGAGCTGCGGACATACCGGTGGCAGAGCTGGAAGCCGCATCGACGAAAGATTGGTATGTCATGGGCTCTAGATGCCTATCTCCGTACCAGACACTATCTTCTGCCCCTGTTGGTACCCAGTATCTCACGGCAGTGTCCCCCCCATCTGCTTCTGCCTCACCCATTAGCAAGGCTGCAAAACCTACACTCCCAATGCTAGCTACGGTAATTGCACCTGCGGCGGTATTGAACGAGTGCCTCATGAACTCGCGCCTGTCTATTAGATGGCCTTCTCCAGAGGAATCTTCCGAGCTAGAAGAGGTATCTCTAAGTGTGAATTTCCTTACCATGTTTACACCTTATACTCCTTCCATGATTCTGGATCTTTTGCTGTAATATACTTGTTTCTCCTGCTCTTCACGATTACTATGTCAGGCATTACGTATTTCATGTATATTATACCCAGTATTATCACAGTAAGCAATAGCATCCCTAGGAAGAAAGACAACATCTGTTGATCCCATTTGTTGTAAAGCCCGTAAGAAAGTGAACCAGCCCAATATAGCGACCAAACAATTCCCCAGAGTCCTACTAAAATTATTAGCCACGAATCTCCAGAGGGGGAGACGCTGGCTCTGACAATAGATCCTGCTGGGGCCTCATTGAAAACTCCGTGCTCAATTGCGGTCTCGTAAGCCTCTTCTGTAAGGGAGATCCCATCGAGGGCGTCTCTAGCGTCTTCTACGCTCACCTCTCCTGATGCCACCTGCCTGAGCATCTTCATTACCACATCATCTTTCATTACTGATCACCTCTCCTTTGATGTTTGATCCTTAGTCTCAGGAGATTACTCCTGCCCTCATAATGTCTGGAGAATCCATACCTCAACATCAATCCACAAAATATAATCACGATAACAACTGCTGCGAAACCCAGTAACCCCAGCCAATGCGCTCTCATGCCAGCTCCCATATGATGTAGGTCCACGCCCTCTTCCACAGGTGCAGGAGGCTCTATGTCCCCATTACCCACGAAAACAGTTCTTGTCCCCCCAAAATCACCTTCATCTATGGACGCACTCAACCTGTTCCACCTGTCCAGTTGTGAGGGAATTCCATCTCCATTAACTGAGTTCCCGGCCAACCAAATCGTTACAATGCCAGTTCCTTCCTCTGGAGCAGTCCATGTTATGTGCCAAGTCCTTTCAGAAACCTTTGATCCGGAGGTACTGTGAGTGAGCGTAGTAGGATCGTCTTCCCAGTTGTACATCAAGGATTCAAATCCAGCCGAGGCCGAGAGGCTACCTTCGCTAACTCTCATGGAAAATCCACCGGTATGGGAAGACGTATCCGCCACAGGTCCTCCAATGATTTGAATCGACATTTCATAGGATTCACCCGATTGATATCTATGCGGGACATCAGTTAGTATTAGTGTGACAGAATTGTCTGGCTCCTCAGCATGACATGTACAACCTGCAAGGGCCACATCTCCCTCATTATTCGCATCTCCACCTATGCCCGTTGGATTAGCCTGTGACCCGCCTGCAGTCAGAACAGCGACAATAGTGATGGCCAGTACCTTCCTTACGGTGAGTATACTCGACGCCATTCACAACACCTTTGGTGTAGTGTCCACCAGAAAGGGGGCTATTAACGTTGCATTACCCCATTGTCTGTCTCTACACAAATCATGCCAATTCTGACAGCATGCTGTCACATCAGACTAATACGTCAAGCCTCCGAGGAACTCTCATGTCAGGCCCTGTTTGGAGGAATGTATACAACCTAAGCGAGCTTCAAATATCGAAGCTTGATGAGGCCGAGGATCACATGGAGATGATGAGAATCGGCCCTGCCGAAAATATACTCATCGAACTTCTTGAGCTAGATCCAGAATGCGTCCCGGTGTTGAACGTCATGGCCCACCTACAAGGGAGGTA
>CAXHFM010000027.1:0-12641 GCA_964016345.1 uncultured Candidatus Poseidoniales archaeon
AGATAGAGGACATCGTAATGACGGATCTTAATACCGACTCAGTCTACGTTCACAACTCAATGTCAATTGCAGGGCTATTGCAAATCGAATATACTCATGTGCAGGTCGGCGAGGTTGTCAATGTCCACGTGTTGGTGGGCGGAATGGCGCTGGCATCTCAAGGAGAGGCAACAACCGGCTCCTACCAAACTCGAGATGCAACCCCCAATGTTTTGGAGGTAATCGCAGAACAGGCCGGACTCTTCTCTGGCGAAGATGATGACGGCGAAGATGATGACGGCGAAGATGATGATGGACCAGTCGTATCTGATGGTATTCCAGAAGACGCAGTAATTACAATCACTATGAGCGATAATATGGAATCCCAGACCATGACAATGGAGTATACCGAGGATGGCGCTGAGATCACTACGACCATTCACATAGATCAGAATCAAGACCTTGTGTCTATGAGCGTGGAAAGCGACAACGGCTCTGCAACCTCATCACTAACATATGAGGTAATGTGGGGAGATGCAATAGTCATCGAGGTAGATGACACACTTCCAAGAACCTCGATTCCAGTTTGGTTTGATTCTGAGATATTCGACGATGACGACGGCCACGAAGACCACGGTGATGACGACGACCACGGTGATGACGATAACCACGACGACCACGGCGATGATGGCAATCATATCAGTTGGGACAGCTACCACGACGGCTACTGTGAGTGGGAAGGTTACTCTGAAGCTACTGATTCAGGAGAGGACTCCCGTTGGTGGTGCAAGGAATCTCAGGATGACGAGGAATGGGAAAATTGGTGGTATTACTGTGAGCACCATGACTCAGACTGGCACTGCACTGACGACTTCGGACAGAGCGAGGACTTCGAGCATTCTGCAGACGGAGACGAGTGGTCGGGTTCAGAGGATGGAACTGACGATGACGATGGGCCACCATCGCCCGAGGATGCAATGTATATGGCTGACTCGGACGGGGATGGATACATGTCCCAAGACGAGTTTGTCACATACTGGAACAATGAAAATTCAGACCAGCCGATAGACTCAGACCAATCCTTCCTTACAACTGAGGACGTAGAGGATTTGATTGAGTTGTGCGACTACGATGCTCCATCAGATCTCATTGATATCAATGAAATGGAGTGCTTCATCGATAACCTAGTAGGAATGATGCCCGATGATGGTAACATTCCTAGTCTGGACGATTTTTTCAGTCACTTTGATACTGATGGTGACGGACATCTCACGGTAACTGAATTCATAGATGCCAACGATGTTCCCGATGACGACCAGGATGGTGTTAACGACATGTTTGACATGTATGACAATGATGAAAGCGGTGGTCTGGATTATTATGAATTCGAGCCTCTTTACGATACGATGGTAGACAGTGATGATGACGACAACAGTGACGATGATGGTGATGGTATGGAGCGAAATGACGCTACTGGATTTGTCGCTAGGAATCAGACACTTAATGCTCCAATCACCGACTTCGAGGTTCACTTCCTCAGCGACTGTGAGGAGGTGTACGATGAGGAAGAGGATCAAATGGTTCAGCCGGATCTGAGCGCCTGCACAAACGAATTCAGCATCCCACTAACCGGCGGAGACGCGGAAGGTGTTACGATTACTTACACCGATCACGATGGGGATGGACTAGTCTCCCCTGGGGATGAGGTATCTGTTGAATGGGGCGACTATGATGGAGGGGAGATTGACAAGATGGAGATTTACGATACCTGGGCTTCCCTGTATTCGTCAGAATCATCAGCAAATCCGCCTGTATTGCCAGGATTCGGAGCTGTCTTGGGGGCATTAGCTCTCATTGGCGCCTCAATGGCATCCCGAAGAGATTAGATTGGGCGTCAATAGCTCCAGACGATACCTCAATATCCAACAACCGATTGGCATTATTATCATGTCACTCCTATCAATGACCAATGTGAAGAGACACTATGAAACTCCTGCGGGAACTGTGAAGGCTCTTGACGGAATTAATTTTCAGATAGACGAGGGCGAGAGGGTTCTTCTCTTGGGCCCCTCAGGATCAGGAAAGACCACTCTTCTGAATTGCCTATCGGCCTTGGACAGCCCTACTGACGGCTCATACAGCTTCATGGGGTCAGAAGTCCCTAGGGGAAACTCAGAGGAAATGACGTCATTCAGAAGGGAGAACATAGGATACGTGTTCCAGTTCTTCAATCTCCTCCAGGATCTTACGGTGATTGAGAACATCTCGCTTATTCAGGATCTAGCCGGGAAAAAGGACAAGTCCAGAGCGGAGGAACTGCTCAGATTAGTCGGGCTCCACTCCGAAAGGGATAGATTCCCCGGAGAGATTAGCGGAGGGCAACAACAGAGGGTTGCCATTGCTAGAAGTATAGCCAAGAGGCCCACTCTTCTCCTGGGCGATGAACTCACAGGGAATCTAGATACTGAGACCTCCGACAAGGTAATGCAAGTTCTCGTCGAGGCTTGTGAGAAGGAGAATATCACGGCTGTCTTGGTTACTCACGACGAATCTCTGATAGTATACGCAACCAGGGTTATCAGGATAGATAGTGGTCGGATAGTATCAGACGAAAAGACAGTTTCAAGCGAGAAAGCGACCATTTCTTGAGGTGGAATAATGCTAGGCTCCTCCAATCTACTGAATAAGAGACTCGCAAGGAGTCTTTGGGGGGCAAAACTCCGACTTTCAGCTGTAATAGGAATGATCTTTGTTGGTGTTTTTGCAGGCATAACCTTTGGGGGATACTCAGCAAATCTAGGCCCGATGTACGACTCAATCTATGAGGACAGTCATTCAGGGAGCAATCTAGCGGATATCTGGATTGACAATGAGAGCTCCATTTGGTCTGCTGATCAGGTTCAATCCCTCTGCTCAGAGATTGAGTCATCCTGGCCCGAGGGAGCTGAGTCCTTGGATCAATGCGAGGGCAGGATCGTGACGAGCGGTGCGATGTTTCACATGACTGACTCCGGTCAGAATGTAATCAACTCAGTATGGCATGGGATACCTCATGACTCCGATGTAGACAAGCCATGGTTCCCAAATGGACACTCCCAAGGTATGCCGGCCGAGGCAGAGGACGAGATAGTGATTGACGAGCATGTTAGGGAGGCGCTTTCTCTGAGCCTACAAGACGTGGTAACCATTGGGATAGGTGAGGGAAGTATGAATTTCACAATAGTTGGATTCGCATACCATCCATTGCACATCTACATGGCCCCAGAAGGATCTCTGTTCCCCCCTGAATCAGGCGAGTTCGTCGTCGGCTACCTTTCCAGTTCTGGAATGGAGAGGCTTACGGGCTTGCCACAGGGATCTGCAAATACCATAGTTCTGGACATATCGGGAACTCCATCATTCGACCTTTCTGACACTGAAGCGTATGAGGGCGAGGAGTTGGACGGAGTAAAGGAGGCCATCGCCAGTTCTATGGATAAAAATGGCATGGATGGTCGAATAAGAGATAGAGGACAAGTCGAGTCTGTAGAGCTCATGAGATTAGACCTAGAGGGCTCCAAGACAATGGCTGCCCCGTTTACTGTCCTAATCCAACTGATCGCCGCCATAACAATAGCTCTCAGCTTACAGAGGCTGGTCCAGAGCCAGACTCGTGAGATAGCCATCCTCAGGACCCTCGGATTACCCAGGAAATCGATAATGTCGGGGTATCTAATCGCTCCTTTAGTAATCGGAGGATTCGGCTGTCTAATTGGATCTTTAGCTGGTCCATACGGTATGAACGGAATGCTCGATTTCTATGAGGGAATAGTGGGGATTCCAATAATTGAGAGAGAAATACCCAATGAAATATACCTCTCAACTATAGGTATCACCATGTCAATAGTTTTCATTTCTGGGGTCTACCCCGCGTGGAAGGCGACTAGAATAGATCCTCTAGAGGCTCTTGGTGGGAGCTCTGAAATCAGAGTTGGATCAAACTATCTGCAGACACTAACCAGCTGGATGCCCACCCTACTGGGACTCTCAGTTCGCTCGAGCCTCAGAAAGCCAGCGAGACTTGGGATGACACTCCTTGCTGTAGGAATCTCTCTGATGCTGGCAGGTTCGATTCAGATGATGACTGTCGCATTGAATGATACTATAGTAGGGGGTTTGAGGGAAGGTCAAACTTGGGATGCACAGGTTTTCGTTCAACCCGACGGGGAGTCCGAAGTAGTAGAGTGGGCCATCGATAGAGGCGCCTCATATGAGATAGTTATCGAGGCCCCTATCGGAACCCTAATTGACTCTTCAGAACTACAGAGAAGCTTCGTTTTAGTTGGACTGGGGGGTTATGGAGATGGTGTATCAATGAGGCAGACGGAAATCATTGACGGTTCAGAACCAACTCCAAATACTGACATAATAGAGGTCATGATGGACGAGGGGTCATTACAAATGACCGGATGGAATGTGGGGGACAGACAATCGATATCAATATCTGGTAACGAATTGAAAGTAGATATCGTAGGATCTGTGAGAGGGGAGATTTCTAGAACTATGTTCTTCCATCAGACAGACTTGGCAGGGGTAATTGGATTCAACGCTACAGCAGTCTACTTGCAGTTCCCGGAGGGGGTTTCCGTTGATGAGGAGCTTGGGATATTATCCAGTGGAATTCAAGAGAGGGAATCACTACTTAGGGGGATAGAATCTCTACTAGATCAACAAACTCAAGTTCTGGGTACAATAATGGTATTGGGATTCATATTCACTCTAGCTGTCATGTTCAATACTATGGTCATGAATCTCGCCGAGAGGGATTTCGAATTGGCTACTCTGAGGGTGTTAGGGGCATCTACTGGAAGCCTTTCAGTAATGCTTCTCTTCGAGAGTACTATTATTGGTTTGATAGGTGGTCTGTTTGGTGTGATCTTCGCCTTCGGGGGCGCTTTAGGTCTGGCGGCCGAATTCTCAACATGGCAATTCTACTTCCCAGTGGTCCTAGTACCGAACGTCGCTTTCCAGCTCATTTCAGTGGTATTGCTCATTTCTGTAGCAATGGTACCGGTTGGAATTCTCAGAATAAGGAATATGGACTTAGTCGAGAAAGTCAAAGACCTGTCTCAATGAGGAAAGGATATGCGAGTAGTCACATGGAACCTGAATGGTATCAGAGCTGCCCACAGAAAGGGCCTGTATGATTTCATAGAAAGGATCGATGCGGATGTTATGCTATTCCAAGAGGTAAGGGCTCTCCCTGAACAGATGCCCAAGGATTGGTCGGAGCCGGAGGGATACGATGTCATTTGGCATCCTGCACAGAGAAAGGGATACTCGGGAGTGATGGCATGCTCCAGGGTCGGAATGGAGGAGATTGGCAGGGGAATTGATACCGACCTAGATGAAACTAGGGATCCAGAGGGGAGAGTTTTGCATACTATTCACAAGGGAATGCATTGTGTTAACATATATCTCCCCAATGGTTCAGCAAATCCAGAAAGACAGGCTTACAAGGATCAATGGATAGAGGATTTGATGGAGTGGGCTGAGAAGTTTGTAGGTTCGGATGAACCAGCTTTGCTATGCGGTGACCTCAATATTGCACATACCGAGGATGATATATGGGATCCGAAGGGGAATAAAAGGTCATCAGGATTTTTGGAACATGAGAGGGATTGGTTCACGAGGCTACTGAATAGGGGCTGGCATGATTTGTTGAGGATTCACATAGGCCCTCAGAAAGGGCCGTATACATGGTGGTCAAACTTCAGGAGAGCCAGAGAGAGAGATAGGGGTTGGAGGATAGACTACGTCTTGGCAAACGACTCTGCGAGAGACCTAATGAAATCTGCAGAGGTAATGAGGGAAGGAGGGCTGGTCGTTTCTGATCATGCCCCGGTAATCGTAGATTTTGATATTTAGAGGCTTGATGAAGGAATTTTTCTGCCTCATGGCATTAACCCACCATTCAAGTGATGGAGCTTGGACGAACATACATGGCAGATGACCTAGATGGGAGGCTATCCCGTCTTCTTCCTGGGGGGAAGGGCCTCTGGATACCTATGGACCACGGTATTTCTGGATATCCAGAGAAAGGTCTTGAGAACATGGATGGGCTAGTTGAATCATGTATTTCGGCGGGCGCAGATGCAATCGTTCTTCAGAAGGGCGTTCTTACTCATCAAGTACATAGGACACAATGGAAAAATTTCGTAATGCACGCCTCGGTATCTACCGTCCACGGTGGTGAAAGGTCGGGTACGAAAGTGCTCGTGGGAAATGCCATAGAGGCTCTAAAAAGAGGAGCAAGTGCTCTTTCATGCCAGATTAATCTAGGTGACGATATGGAATACAAAATGATAGAATCAGCAGGATCTCTGACTTCTTCCGCATTTGAACATAATATTCCCGTTTTGGGAATGGTATACCCAAGAGGCCCGAATATGAGTCCTAGTGAAGACGATCCAACTAACGGTATTGCCCATGCTGCTAGAGTAGCGTGGGAACTGGGGTGCCATGTTGCTAAGGTCCCATGGACCGGCAGTGCGGAAACTTTCTCTGAAGTCTGCTCGGGAGTCCCAATTCCAGTTTTGATAGCAGGAGGTCCTCAAGGAATGCCTTTTTCTCAGACACTAGAGATGGTAGAAGAAGCTCTATCTGTCGGTGGAGCAGGGGTCTGCATGGGAAGGCAAATATTCTCAGCAACCGATTCAGTCGCTAGGATTAATGCCCTCAGAGCAGTAATCCACGAGGGAGTCAGTGCGAATGAGGCCGCCTCCTATCTGAGGTGATTTGATGGAAATCTGGATTGACGCCGAGAAATATGGAAATCACTCTCATATTTCTGGACACAAAGTTTGGGAAGGCCAAGATCCAGAGGTTGCATCAGTTGCACTTGATGATTTCAGAGGCCAAGAAGAGGCTATCTCTCTTATTGGAATGGTCCCTTGGGTGATGCTAAGATGCTCAGATTGGAAGATGATACCTCTGGAGAATATAGTCGCTGCCGCTTCTAATAGCGGCACTAAGATTGCTGTATCGATATCCGAGGAAATAGACGTCCAAGGAGTGGCCTTTGCCTTAGAGCACGGGGTGGACGCGATTGTCATACCGCCTGAAGAAATGGCCCCTTCCCTATGGTTATCTGCAAAAATGGTTGCTAAGGAGAAAATTTCAGTCAAGAATGAGGAGAATGTATCGGATATATCCGTTGCCACAATCTCATCTGTCACCACCGCGGGCATGGGTGAGAGGGTATGTGTCGATCTCACCGAGAGACTATCAGATGGAGAGGGAATTTTCGTTGGTTCCTCCTCATCATGCCTTTGTCTAGTTCATGGAGAGACAGTTCCATCACAATACGTACCTTCTAGGCCATTCAGGATAAATGCTGGAGCAGTCCACTCTTACGTAATGATGGCTAATGGCTCAACAAAATATCTGTCCGAGCTATCCTCCGGGGATCAGGTTGCAGTATACTCAGGAGATGGTCTGGCCAAAATAGCTACAATTGGTAGACTGAAGATTGAGAGAAGACCCCTCCTGAAAGTTTCAATGAAGTCAGAAAATTTCACTGGTAATGTTATTCTCCAGCAGGCAGAGACTGTACGATTAGTGACATCTTCTGGAAACGCTATCTCAGTGACCGAGCTAAGTTCAGGAGATGAGATAACTGTTCTTAAAGAGAAGGGAATGCGCCATATTGGTATATCTGTCCAGGGGGAGGTCACTGAAAAATGACAATCCTCGCATCAGGCACTGCTAATGGAGCAGTTTCAATTCTACATGCCATGGGAACTGGAAAGGGTTGTTCGATACCAGTCAAACTCCAGACACTCGTTAATATTCACGATGAGCCTAGGACAATACTAGGAGACGAACATGACTTGTTGTCACATGTTTCTTCGATATGGAGAAAAAATGGATTTCCCTTGCCTTCGGTATTCGGTTGGGAGATCATCAGTGATGTCCCGATAGGCCAGGGTATGAAATCGAGCTCAGCACTGGCATGCGCGGCTTTGAGGGCTCTCGATAAAGCATCATGGACTGGTCTTTCTGATTTTGAGATAGTCGACTTAGCGGTTGAGGCGCAGATAAGATCTGGATGTTCAATCACTGGAAGTATGGATGATGCTTGGGCGGCAATGTCTCCTGGGTGGAAGGTAGTGGATCCATCAGTTCCCTCCAATGAGTCAATACTATTCGAAGGAGAATTGGAAACCGGACTTACCGTCATGATTGGCCTAAGGGGTCGGAGAGAAATTATTCTCGAGAAGGAGACATTCTCTAGAAACTCACAGATTTTTGACAGAGCATTTGCATCTCTGATAAATGGGTCAATACTGGATGCTCTTTCATCGAATGGCATGGCAGTAGCCACATCTACAGGCGATTTCGAAGCATTAAGAATCTCTAATTCGATGATTGCTTCAGGAGCACTAGCCGCTGGAATAAGTGGTTCTGGACCAGCAATCGCGATAGTATGCTACGAGCAAGATAAGGAATTTCTAGAGTCCCAATTGAGGCAGTTTTGTGAACAGGTGTTAATCACAGAATTCACGACACTTGAGGGATTGAGGGAGGAGGTATAAGCATGGGCATGCAATTGGGAGATAATCTCAAAGTGACTCTTTTCGGAGAAAGTCACGGAAAATGTGTAGGGGCGCTAGTGGAAGGAGTTCCAGCAGGAACCCCAATGGACACGGAAATATTACTGCGCGATCTCCTGAGAAGAAAACCTGGGAGAAAGGGTCTCTCCCAGAGATCTGAACCAGATGATTGTGAGATTCTGTCTGGAGTTTACGAGGGAAAGGCAACTGGATGGCCGATCCTGATGCTGACGATGAACTCCGATGCAAAGTCCAGAGACTACTCTTTCTTACCAGATCATCCGAGGCCCGGACATGCAGATTTAGTAGAGTCAGTAAGATCAGATGGAACAGCTGATTTGAGAGGAGGGGGGTCACAGTCGGCTAGGCTCACCTTCGGCCTAGTTGCTGCTGGTAGTCAAGCAAGAATACTTCTTGACAATGTGGGCTGGTCATGCTATGCACACCTCCACAGTGTAGGAGAAATAAAGTCCAGACCACTATTTGAGTTGGAAAGAGAAACTCCCCTGGACCCTTCCTCTGATTCGGGTAGACTAAATTGCAGGGACGCCGAAGCGGCTAAATCAATATCCCAAGAGATAGAGTCTATTAGGAAAGATAGAGATACCATAGGATCTGTTGTTGAGCTATTGATCGAAGGACTCCCCATCGGTGTCGGAGAGCCTTGGTTCGATGGGATAGAACCCTCCTTGGCAAGGGCACTTATGGCTATTCCAGGAGCTAGGGCAATAGAGTTCTCCCACGGCATTAGATCATCTACCATGAGAGGCAGTGAGCACAATGATGCATGGGTGCCGGGCCCGGACGGACCTATTCTAGAAGGATCATCCGAAGCAGTGGCAGACGGCTCATTGGGCGGGCGCTCTACCGGATCTCCAATTTCCGTCAAGATCCACTTCAAGCCACCCAGTAGCCTCCCTCGCGAGCAATTTACCCTCCATCTACCATCAAATGAGAAGATGCCTCTGAAGGTGGGAGGCAGGCACGATCCAGTTTTAGGCCCTAGAGCGGCGCCAGTAGTCGAAGCGGTAGCTATTCTAGTAATGGCTGACTTAGGCATAGCTGGGGGATATATCAGTAACTAGGCCCCTCTTTCTCTCATCTGCTGTATCCGCAAGGGGAGATTAACTCCAAACATTATTGCAATAATTAAGAAAACTATAGCAGTACCTAACGCCACTCCGTATACACTGGTCAACTCCACAGATTCACGTAACCTCGAGGATGCAACATCAGAGCTACCATCAAAAATGTCTACGATAGCTGGAATAATTAGATTGATTAGAAGGGTCATTAATGCTACTACTCCAGCTATTAGTGGGGCTATGGCCAGGGATGTATGGTATTTCCTAGTGATTTTCTTGACTCCCATGACGTAAACCTCGTTCATCCTAATCGAAGTATCTAGCATTGAGAATCTTATCACTCCACTTGAGAGTTCTATGTACATGACTAAGAAAACCGCGTACAGAATAAGAATAAATTTCTGAGCGATTTCTCCTTCTGGGAGAAAATCGAATCTGAACTCAACCGTACTACCGGCGAACCTGACTGTCACTAATATCAGTGAAACATATGATACCAGCATAGCTCTTTTGTCTCTTTGGAATGTCCCATAAATTCCTCCAATCAGGCCAATAATTATCAGAGAGAGATGGAAAATGCCACCTAGGGAACCAAGCCCCAGGATATTCGATACTGCGAACCATGCAGTTCCTGAAACCGGTGTAATCGCAAGAGTTAGGAAACACAGAATAGTCAGAGAGGAGGCCGCGCCGATTTGAAGCGAAGAGACCATTCTGTCTGCAGGCAGAAACTTCTGCTTGGCCACAACTGGGCCTCCAAAGAATGACTCAATGAAACTAGGGACATGTATCTCTGGAATAGCATCCTTCGGGATCTCAGTACTCGACTTCAGTCTACCTGCAGCTTTCTTTCTACTCGGGGCAGATGATCTGATGGTCTTCCCTTCGTACAGGTGTGAAGTGTCCCCTCCCCCATCAACCCTAACTTTCTTAGCCATTCAAATCCCTCAGAATCCCCTCGCCCCTGCAAGGGCAGTGTTGAGCATCATATCAGGCTCCCAATCCATAACAAAAGCGCCCAATCCTCTCAATTCACTCATCAAAATATCTCTTTCAGTCTTCAGAACTTCATATCCAGTTCTATCTAATCTCTTCGCATCGAATTCGAATTCAAGGCTACTCGGTGAAAGTACGGTGACATCGAAATTCCTAGCCCTTAGATCTCTCACGGCATCTACGATAGTTGGATCGTCTTCCAATGGGCTAAGGATGATAATTGGACTTCCCCTATTGATATGGGGCATTATTCTGTTGGTTACTACCTTGAGAGGGGTATTTCCCTTGGCAATCGCTCCTGCGAGTTTAGTTAGAAGTACATACAGTTGCTTCTTACCCGTGTCCCTGTCCACAGAAACTATCTCATCACTGTATACAACCAAACCTACGGAATCTCTCCTTGATAAAAAGTACTGAGATAGGCTGGCCGCCGCTCGGGTGCTGTAAACTAGTGAGTTTCGACTCACTGGACCAGTCTCGCTGACGGACCTGCTATCTATGATCAGGATAATATCACTAACGGCATCTCTTTCGTATTCGTTGACCATCATTTTGCCCCCACTTCTCGCAGTCGCTGCCCAGTTGACCTTCTTCATTGGATCTCCGGGAATGTACTCTCTGAGATTATAGAAATTAGATCCCTCTCCTGGATTCCTGATATTCACCGCGCCAGTAAATATCTTGGGGACCCTACTCTTAATGAGGGCATCTTTGATATCTTCCATTTTGGGGAATACGAGGAAATCATCATACAGATTCACCTCCCTCTCGTTGTGGAAGAGGCCGAACGCATCTTGAATTCTAATACAAACTGGGCCTATGGTGTAGAATCCCCTAAGAGGGGTCTCGATAGTGTACTTGATGGTAGTCTCTCTCTGTGGGCCCAGTTCCATCAGAACATAATTTGCCCCCTTCTTTACTCTCATCACCTCAGGAACTCTGTCGCGAACTTCCACAATCTTGGCAAGATTGGACTTGTTCTGAAGTCGCAAGGTGACCTCGATCTCGCCGTCTTCAAAAATCCTTGCAGAGGAAATCTTTCTGAGGGCCACGATACTATTCAACTGAACTCCATCATTCCTATTTTCATCCCCTATTCTCCTGCCAGAAGATGAGACGTCAGCATGGTTTGACATAAATGCCGCCCAAGTTAGAAATGATAACAGGACAACTGCAACTGTGACCAGTTGCTGGTTACGGAGTACCAATCCTAGGAGATATAGTGCAATAGCCAGAGAAGCGAACATCGCCGACTTTCTGCTCCACGCCATTACTAATCTCCTCGTTTGTCCTAATCAGGGCCTCATACCGTAGGTACGGGGACCTGGCGAAGAATGTCTGAAACTACCTCTTCGTTTTCTAGGCCCTTTATCTGATGCTCCGGCTTCAAAATAAGTCTGTGTGATACAGCCAGTGTAGCCACTGCCTTTACATCATCTGGAGTGATAAAATCCCTCCCGCTCATTGCTGCCGCGGCACGACTGGTCTTCAGTAGGGCCTGTGATCCACGAGGCGATGAGCCGACCAACACACGCGGGTCCTCTCTCGTCCTTGTTACGATCTCTACCATGTACATCCTGACTGCGGGGTCAACATATACGTCTTCACACGCCTCTTGCATTGCGACAACACGAGCTGGATCGGTAATCGTCTCGACTTCTACAGCATCCTTCTTTCTTGCAACACGTCTGGCCAGGATTTCATCTTCATCTGCTCTGTTAGGATACCCAACGCTCATCTTGAACATGAAACGATCAAGTTGAGCCTCAGGGAGGGGATATGTCCCTTCCTGCTCAACTGGGTTTTGGGTAGCCATTGTCAAGAACGGGGCGGGAAGCTTATGTGTCACAACACCAATTGTCACTTGCTTCTCTTGCATTGCTTCAAGAAGTGCAGCTTGAGTCTTAGGCGGAGCTCTGTTTATCTCATCAGAGAGGAGAAGATCTGTCTCTTATACACATCTGACGCTGCCGACGAACATAGGCGT
>CAXHFM010000028.1:0-12389 GCA_964016345.1 uncultured Candidatus Poseidoniales archaeon
TGCACGTAAGTCTCGTGGGCTCGGAGATGTGTATAAGAGACAGGTCATAAAAATTATTTTTGGTTTTTCACTAGCTAGATTATTATCAAAAGATGCATGGAGAGCTGAAGCCAACGCCGCAGCCGTTTTTCCAATTCCAGTCGGTGCAGCTGCTAGGAGGAATCCTCCCTCGATAAGGGTGTTAATTCCATCTGAAATCATCTCACTCTGAGATTTTCTAGCTACTTCATGAGCGAAAAATAATCCAGAATTACGCTCTGCACCCTCACTCATAACCCTCCCGTGAAAAGGATGACCAAGAAGATTGGGTAGCCATAAATCAGTAGAAACTGTTTCCTAACGCTTTCATAGCCCTATCTCTGAGTCCACTCAGGCCGTTATATTTGGGTGCGAGAGGGCCATCAGGCCCTCCCGCGGTGGTTCCGTGCATCCCATCCTCACACATTTCCCTCGCCTCATATAGCGTTTGAATCATCGCCACTTCTTTCTCTAAGCTCACTCATTCTAGAATAGATTAAATCTGTAACTTTAGTATCTTCAAGTGTAACACTTCTGATATGTTCCCTGGCCGCTTGCCTCAAAACCGAGTCAGGTTTTTCACCATGCAACTTGCAAAAATCTTCCATCCTGGAGCTAAGATCTGGACCTAGGTTAACTTGTACCCTATCGCCACTAATGTTGTGCTCATCAGAGAGGTATTTTCTCACTGCCATTCGAATAACATCAGAACGATTTCTCATTCCATCCAAGCCAACTAATTGTTCTAGCTCCAGTAGATGATCTTCGGGTATTCTCAGCGAAACCATTGGGCTGTGACCGGACATACTGGCTACCTTCTGGTCAATCGAAAGGGGAGGGGGGTATTAATTGTATCTCATTTGTCATACAATTGAATTGTAATTTACCTTTACATACCACAGCAGTTCTATTAATGGGGAGTACACTCTCGCAACCACCGGGTCTACGATGAAAACAATCAATGATGCAATCCATGGGCAGTTCAGGATTGATGGAGTCAGAGAGGAGCTTCTCAAAACCCCCGAGATGAATAAGCTAAGCCACATCAAACAACTAGGACTAGCACATTTAGTATTCCCCGGGGCGCACCACACCCGTTTTGAGCATTCCCTTGGCGTATCACATGTTTCTAGTATGATGGCAGAGTCTATCGGACTGGATAATTATCAAACCGATACAGTAAGAGTGGCGGCGCTGTTGCATGATGTAGGGCACGGGCCATATTCTCATACATTGGAACATATACTACATGAAAGAGGAGGTTTGGACCACATGTCAATTACAGAGGGAATAATTCTCGGTGATTATGATGTATTGAGGGATGGCGAAGACTCCTCAATTCAGAACAGAGTAAGCGTTCCCGAGATTCTTGAAAATCATGGCATGGATCCTAAGGAGGTCGCTGGCCTTATCAGAGGTCCCGGTGCCAGAGGTTCAGAGAGAAATCTACTCTCCTGGTCTGAGGGGAGAACTAATTTTGTCCAAAACGACAATACCATGGCCCACCTGATTCATGGGCCTGTGGATTGTGATCAAATTGACTACCTACTCAGGGACTCGCACTTTACTGGCGTAAAGCACGGTGTGATAGATCACAGAAGGCTAGTCATGTGTCTAGAAAGACATGGGGGGGATATCTCCGTTGAAGAAGGAGGTCTCCCAGCGCTAGAAGGTATGCTAGTTGCCAGAGGTTTGATGTACAGTGCAGTATATTTCCACAGAGTCACTAGAGTTACCGAGGTAATGCTCTCGAGGGCAGTTGAGCGAAGTGAAGAAAACACTCCCGACTCTTTTGATCTTCAGAGGAGAGTGGATGCTGAGATTTGGCAAGTGTTGCACGAGGCGGGTGATTTTGCCAGAGATATGATTAGGAGACTCAAATATAGACAACTCCTGAAAGTATGCTTATCCAAAAGAAGGCAAGATCTAACCGAAGAAGACATCAATTTACTAGCAGAACTTGCGTCTAATTCCAATAAGAGAAGAGAATTAGAGGATGAGATCGCTAGGAGGTCTGGACTAGAGCCAGGTTACGTTGCCATAGACGTTCCAAATATCAAGCTCTTACTAGCTGAGCCAAGAATGTCCCAGGTTGATATTAGAATTATCGGGGATGACGGTAGGACTAGGTGGTTGAGGGAACACACTCCAATTGCTGAGGCACTGAGAAACAGGCAGGTTAGTCAGGCTGTATTCTACGTCATGACTTTACCAGGAAATGAAGACAAGGTTTCACAAGTTGCCGATAACATCCTATTCTCCTAATTGGTACTTTGACTCATGTATTGTTGGGATATGATTCAAAAGGGCAAGGCCACTCGCAAAAGCGGCTGGTACCAAAAAAAGGAATCTTCAACCGCCGGTGAGTGCTATGGATAGCAGAATTAAATCAGTATACGACAGCGTAATTGCAAGAGACCCGGACCAACCTGAGTTTCATCAGGCAGTGGAGGAGGTTCTGGAGACCCTTTCTCCAGTGATTGATGAATATCCCGAGTATATGCCCGTAATAGAGTCGATGGTAGAGGCTGAAAGAATTATTCAGTTTAGGGTTCCCTGGTATGATGATAATGGAAAACTCAATGTAAATAGAGGATTTAGAATTCAAATGAGTAGCTCAATCGGGCCTTACAAAGGCGGCCTTAGGTTTCACCCAAGTGTAAACCAATCCATATTAAAATTCTTAGCATTTGAACAGGTCTTCAAAAATAGCCTTACTGGATTGCCTCTGGGAGGTGGGAAGGGAGGCTCTGACTTCGATCCAAAGGGCAAGTCGGACTCCGAAGTAATGAGATTCTGTCAATCTTTTATGATGGAATTATGGAGGCACATTGGTGCCGATTTGGATGTTCCAGCTGGAGATATTGGTGTTGGTGGGAGAGAAATAGGATATATGTTTGGCATGTACAAGAAACTAGCTAACGAGTTCACCGGAGTTCTAACCGGAAAGGGGAGGTCTTACGGTGGGTCTCTAATCAGGCCGGAAGCTACAGGATATGGATTAGTTTACTTCGCACGTGAGATGCTAGCGACAACTGGAAGGTCCTTTGAAGGAGCTACTGTCGCTATCTCAGGCTCTGGAAATGTAGCCCAGTTTGCCTGTGAGAAGGTTATCGATCTTGGAGGTAAGCCGGTTACAATGTCCGACTCCAGCGGATGGATTCACGATCCTTCAGGAATCAATCGAGAGAAATTAGATTGGATCATGGATCTAAAGAATAACCGAAGAGGAAGAATTTCCGAATATGCAAATAACTTCGAAGGCGTACAGTTTAATCCATCCAAGCCCGAGCCGACACCCAATGGCCTGTGGGGAGTAAATGTTGACGTCGCTCTACCCTGTGCCACTCAAAATGAGCTGAACGGATCCGAAGCAGAAATGTTGGTCTCAAACGAGGTGATTGCCGTAGCAGAAGGGGCGAACATGCCTTGTACTCCAGAGGCCATCGAAGTATTCCTCAAGAATGGAATTCTTTTTGCCCCTGGAAAGGCATCTAACGCTGGGGGAGTCGCCACCTCTGGACTTGAAATGAGTCAGAATAGTCTCAGATTATCATGGACTCGTGAAGAGGTTGATTCTAGGCTAGATGCTATTATGGTCGATATCCATAAGAATGCATATGAAACTGCTGAAAGATTTGGAATGCCCGGAAACTACGTTGCTGGAGCAAATATAGCCGGATTCCTCAAGGTAGCAGAAGCTATGACCTCGCAGGGAATGATCTAGTCTTCCTCGGCGATGGACGACAAGAATCTCTTCAGACGATCAGTTTTTGGATTATCTATAATTGACGATTTCCCAGATTCCGCTATAATTCCTTTATCCATGTACAACACTCTGTCTGCCACGTCTCTAGCGAAGCCTATTTCGTGTGTTACGACTATCATTGTCATTCCCTCATCAGCCAGTCCTCTGATAGTTTTCAGTACCGAACCAATCAATTCTGGATCTAACGCACTAGTTGGCTCATCAAATAACATAACCTCGGGCTTCATTGCAAGCGCCCTAGCAATAGCAACACGTTGCTTCTGACCTCCGGATAAATTTCCGGGATAAGCATCCTTCCTATCCAGCATATCTACCTTTTCAAGAACCTCAAGAGCCGCATTCTCCGCATCCCTTTTGCTCATTTTTCTGACATGCCTAAGTCCTAGTGTGACGTTATCAATTACTTTGAGGTGAGAAAATAGCTCGAATGATTGGAATACCATCCCAATTCTAGATCTGACGTCGTTAATGTCTGTGTAGGGAGTATTAATTTGATTACCACGAAGCCTTATTTCTCCCTCGGTCGGCTCGATTAACCTGTTTATGCACCTTAGTACGGTGGACTTCCCACTTCCCGACGAACCAATAATGGCTACTGATTCCCCCTGATTGACATCAAATGAAACACCTCGTACTGCATGAACTCCGCCGGAATATGTCTTGTGCATATCTACAATTGTTAGTACATTGCTCATTTAGCTCCCTCCCGATATCCCAAGTCCAGGAATCCTAGTCTTATTCTCCATGTATCTTAAGAATAATGCAAGTGTCCATGTAACTATAAAGTAGGAAATTAAGACCATCCCATATGACCAGAATACCTGGAAAGTCACTGCGTTGATTAGCTTGGCCTTCCGAGTGAGCTCTGAATAGCCTATGACCATAGCAAGTGATGAATTTAGTACTAGATTTACCATCTCGTTACCCATCGGAGGAATGCATATCCTAATGGCTTGAGGCATTATTACAAGTCTCATTGTTTGGATGTAATTTAGGCCTATACTTCTGCCCGCCTCCATCTGTCCCGATGGTATAGCCGAAATAGCTCCTCGAATCGTCTCACATTGATACGCTCCAGAGTTCAGTCCCAACGCAAAAATAGCACTAACACAGGCCCTGTTAGAAAGAATATCATCTCTCAAGAATGATAGGATAAAGTTACTCGAATTTCCTAATATCTCTGCACCAGGGTCTCCGACTAATGCACCTATTTGAACTCCGAAATGTATGAATAAAAACTGAACAATCAAAGGGGTATTTCTGAAAATATCTGTGTATATCGTTGCAATGAAATTTAGAGGCCTAATTCCCCAGGGATTCCAAATAATATTTCTGCCTCTGATATTGAAATGCGATTTCTTATACTCGCCATTTGCCGAAACGAGGAGTATTCCCAAAAGTAACAGACAAACTCCGAGAATCAGAAATAGGAAGTTTTCGAATTGTAGGTCCCCTGTTATTCCATCAGGATTAATGATTCCAATCGGGGCGTAAATATATTCCCAACCATCCAATCCTAGATCTCTAATTATGGGGACTAGGTGATTAAGAAAAGAGGCTCCAATAACCGTAAAAATGACTCCCGTGATCCTTACAGCTGTTCGGCTTCTCTTCTGAGAAATATCTTTCAAAGTAGTGGGCGATGTTTTCATCATTGAGAGGGATATCCCTAGAAAGAATCCCAGGAAAATACCGAAGATCACAATATTAATCGTGGCGTACAAACCATCAATCAACATCCCCTTTGAGTAGTCTACAAAGTTTCCAAATTCTGAGAAGTCCATAACCTCAAATCCAATCTGTTCGTCCTCCCCAGACCTCTCTGTAAGTAGTAAGGACCCATTACTGCCTACTGCTACTCCGTTGAAGCTATCCATCATTGTAATGTCGTTGATTGATGTCGAATTATCTAGTGGTATGATCTGTCTAGTTACTATATTGCCCCCGTCCTTACTCATAGAGAGATATCCTCCTTTACCGGAGAGAAGAAATTTATTTGTCGTTGCGATCTCTATCGATGTTAGATTTTCTCCCAGATCAGCCGAGTTATCCTCAGACTCAAAATATTGCATATTCCAGAGAAATCCCACTGCAGTGTTAATTTCTCTAGAAGACTTGATCACTCCTCCCTCATCTGTGATGGCATATGCTCTAATTTCACTGAAGAACTCCACATCGGTAATCCTTGAAGAAGAGGCCTCTGTGGGTGCGTCTCTGTAATCCCAGGATTCTCCGCCATCGTCTGAGAATAGTATTGTCCCCTGTTCTCCAACAGCGATTCCTCTTTCAGAATCCAAGAAAGATACGTCAAACAAATTCCACCCTGATACCGAACGATTGGTCCATTCATTGATTTCATAAGTCCAGATTGTCCCATTTCCCCCAACGATTACCAATTCAGAGACACCAGTAAGGCATGCTCCGTAGATCAATTCATTTCCAAAGTCAAAAGTGATGTTCGACCACTCTGTATCATTGGCGGACTTAAGTAAAATTGTACCGTCACTGCTAGCTGTTAGGAACGATCCATACCCAGAGCTGGATATTGTCAAATCAGATAAGGTTAGAGACTCGCCAACTCCCCAAGTAAGTCCTCCGTCTAAACTCATTATCATTATGCCATTTTCTCCAAAAGCCCAAATCTCATCTCCTTGTGATTCTACTGAATAGAGGTCCTCAAGGGTGCCACTGTCAACAATGTCCCAGCCACTTCTGTATTCCTGTGCATTAGCCGGGATAGAAAGTACTAGTAGTGATATTAAGACGATTGGAAAAATGCTGGGAAATGCCAAGGGATGTCTTCTCCGCCCCTTAGAATTCATTGTTTCAATCATCCGCTCCCCTTTGCTTGGCGAGGTTCTTCGGATATAGTCCCGGCGGTACTCAAAGATCTGAATGTCTTTCAGTAATGTTCATCATCATCTTTCCTCTCCTAAGGCCATGGTAGGCATGCTATACAAGGGCAAAGTCAAGGAAGTATGGAGTACGGATGATCCAGATATTATTGAATTTAGGTATACGGACCAGATTAGTGTCTTCGATCAAATCATACCAAGCTTGGTCCCTAGAAAGGGAGAAAGCCTAAACAGGACTTCCTGCCATTGGTTCAAACTTGTTGAAGAGGCAGGAATATGTGAAACTCATATTATTGAAATGAACGCGCCGGATAGGGTTCTAGCGCGAAGATTCGAAGTAATCAGAGAGCCGGGCGCGATTCCTCGAGATATGGAGAATGTTTTCGTTCCGCTTGAGGTTATTTGCAGACACTACCTGGCAGGGGGAGGTTGGAGAAGGTATGACAGGGGAGATGTCGGCGCAGAGGAATTTGGATTTGATGCCGGAACAGTATTGCATGAAGGCATTAAACTACCTTCTCCATATCTTGAAGTCTCCACTAAATTTGAGAAATTCGACAGGTTACTAGACCGTAAGGAAGCCTTAGAGATTTCTAATTTAACTGATGAGGAGTTCGACACCATTCTTGACATCGTTGTTAAGATAGACCAAATTATACATACTGAAGCATCCAAAAGAGGACTCATTCATGTCGACGGAAAGAAAGAGTTCGCCCTTGGCCCCGGTCGAATACCCGTTCTAGTTGATTCATTCGGGACTCTAGATGAAGATAGGTGGTGGGCGGCTGACGATTATGAAAATGGGAAAATAGTATCCTTGTCCAAGGAGTTTGTCAGGGAGCATTATCTCTCAACTGGTCACTATGAGCAACTCTATGAAGCCAGAGAGGCAGGTTCAGAAGAACCGCCCATCCCAGCACTTCCAAGTAAGATAATCGATCAAACCGCCGATCTTTATGCAGGTATGTTCGAACGGCTAACCGGTGAAGAATTCTAGCTAAGAGTGCCTTCTCATTAGAACTCCACATTTTCTCCTTTGCGCAGTCCTCAGCATTGCAAGCAAGAGCCTGAAAGCATAATCAACACCACCATCCAAAGGCTCTTCAGAAAGAACCTTCCATCGTCCAGAGCGAATAGCATTACTCAACTCTGATACTTCCTGCACATTCAACCATCCAAGTAGTGTTAATCCACCAAAACCATGTCTGAATCCCAATTCTCCTAGATTATCTTCAGATAATCCGTCAGAAAGTTTCGATAGAAGATCATGTAGCACTGTCATATCTCCTTTCTGCTTGGTATTTTCTAGGAGATACGTTACGATATTTCCATCCCCATAAGGAAATCGTCCCAGCCTTTCCTTGCCAGAACTGGAGTCTATGGGTTCAGTTCTTCTCCCCTCTAAATCCAATTCTCCTATGGAAAGATATAGCATTGTGGCAGGGTCAAAAGTTGGCTCAATACCATCCTTTAGTTTCTGAATATCAATTGAAAATGGACTCTCTCTTTTCAGTTCTCCATGATCTCCTCCCATGGAAGAAAGCACTGCAGGGATAATATCTAGAGGATCCCTAACTATGGGGTCAAATGTGTGGAAGTTTGGTAGATTTGAATTCACGGGCATTAACTCACCACTACTTTTCAGACCTCAAGCGACTAAGCCGCTGTTCAAAGCTATCCATTGGA
Source organism: uncultured Candidatus Poseidoniales archaeon (assembly GCA_964016345.1). Taxonomy (GTDB): domain Archaea; phylum Thermoplasmatota; class Poseidoniia; order Poseidoniales; family Thalassarchaeaceae; genus MGIIb-O5. Next base: position 8,329 of record CAXHFM010000028.1, read on the forward strand.
CTATCTTCCACATCATTAGATAATTTTTTAGTCGGAACTTCTGGGACACTTTCCAAATTCTCGAATACGCCCTCTTCTTCTTTCTGACTCTGAGACTCCTTCTTATTGGCCATACTAGCCTTCTTTTCCAGTGCCTTTTTCTCTACAGCTAGCCTAGTTCTCTCCATCATTTCCCTACTCTCTCGGAAGTTTCTAGCCATCCACGCGAAAGCAATGGAAATTCCAATCACCAAGCTGGCCGATGCAATCGCAGTACTTGAGTCACTGAATCCTCCTTCAGTTTCTCCTGAACCTGATAGAATAATCCTAGCTTCATTGTCCGAAGAGTCAGAATCTATGTCCCAAGGAAATTCACAAGATATAGTAGCTACTAACTCTATTCCATCTGCGACATCGGGTCTGTCAATGACGGGCCTGGGAGCTAAGGCACTAGATTCTGACATTTCAACCATGTATTCTGCAAAGAAGTCGTTTCCGGCTTGAATGGAAATTATACAAACTGAACCATCTAGAATTTGATAATTATCTCTCTTGGTGAGTATGGACACTTCTTGTTCTTGACCAGTACCGATAATCTCTAATCCTACCAATCCGATATTCCAATCTGTCCTTCTAACCTCGAATGTATTGCTATTAGATGAAAACTCAACTCCTCTGGAATCAATAGCCCTGATTGTCAACTCGCTTGTTCCAGGCGCAGGGCTCCATCCGTCCGCACTTAGATTAATCATTCCCGATGATTCCCCCTGGCCTAGAAATCCAGAAATTGAATCTAGCATGTTTCCCCGATCATCTGAAAGGATAACAGTGTAACCAAATTTCTCACTCCCATTCATTATTGTACAACTAGCCTCAACGTCATCTACATTTCCACCTATTGAGCAACTCCCCTGCCTGACAGATGGTTCTGAAACCCATGATCTATATTCCAGTGTTGTAGATTGATCAACATTCAGACTTCCATTTCCTAACGTACTAGAGCCCCATAGCCATCCGCCTGCATCGCTCCACGAGAGTGGACCACTAGCGGAATCAATCACCACACTATCTGAACCAGCTCCATGAATATCCAAGATGTAGCTATCGCCAGAAGTAGAGATGATTACTGGACTGGAGGACCATGAATGACTCTCTTTCCTTGTGTCCATCGAGATCTCTCTTTGATTACCTTCAGAGTCCTCAGCCAGTATTCTGATTGTCTTGACATCTCCGCCCCAGCTCTCGGCAGGAAGCAACTCAATTGGGACACCAGAGGTCTCGCCAACGCCCAAGATAACATGTTGATTACCAGAGACCTCCCAACCAAGTGGCAGGCTGAGTATCTGAATTGAAATTGTGCTTGGCGCATTCCCCAAATTTTCGATAAATGCCAGAGGGTACCCGCCATCCCGGCTGACGGCCCAATCCCCCTGTCCCGACAGAGAGAAATCATATGTTACCTCAACTCTTAGTGGAAACACTATCTCTGATAGTCCACTGGAATCTCCTTCTTTGATTCTCAAAGTCAACTCGACTGCCCTTCCGTGTACTGCATTTTCAGGGGGCGTAACATTTAGCGATAGAGGTGCACTTTCTCCAGGGTTTATGATTGGCATATCCGACACATTCCCAATTTCCCATCCCTGCTCCCCTGAAACAAACATAGAGATGAAAGGACGACTGGGGGAATTGCCCATCTGTAATACGGACAGTGTGATCTCTGAACCATGGGTCGCAACTTCCAAGTTCGCTTGATCAATTACCGCATTCCAAGACGGGACATGTCCCGAGACTACAGAGAAAGAGAATGATGTAATCTCTTGACCTTGTGCTGTAGAAGTAACAGTCACTTCTGCCGATGATCCGCTCCATGCTTCGAGAGGAATGATGGTATCGACGGACATCATTACGGTTTCATTTACTCCTATATTAGTAATGGCACTCCCGCTGGAAATCCATTCCGTCGATACATCCCCATTCTGAAGCGAGGTTACTACTGATGTTGTCAGTGTTAAATCATCCACTAGATTTCCAACATTTGTTACCATTACATCCAATGAAACAAACTCTCCCGGATCGGCTTGGAATATTCCTCCCTCAGCATCAATATTCCCTGACTCACTAGAAAAGAATGGATAGATATTCCACTGGTGGTCCTGCCTAGCCTCAAATACTATTTCGACAGTAGATAGGGCATTAGAATCACCTTCTGATTGCATAGAGAACAAAATCTTCAGAGGGACTCTGGCAGGGGTATTCTCAGGAAGCATTACACTTACAGGAACAGTAGTGAGGCTACCCGCTGAAAGGGAAACTAAATCTCTGGAAAAAGAGACATCAATTCCCGGATCTTCCGTTATATTTTCATCTAGTATTAGCGAATAGCCTAAATTGAATGAATCATCCCCATTACCGGGATTTTCTAACCTCAATACAACAAGGGAATCATCTTCTACCTCTACGAGAAACGGCTGTTCACTAGGCGATGAGATAACCATCGAGGATCTGAATATTTGGAGTATCTCTATCGATAATCTAAGATAATGAGATGCTGACTCATCACTAGAATCTGCGAAGTAGTGAAATGCAGGGGCTGCATTACTTGGAAGACTTAGAGAGAGAAGGCCAATTCCAGTTCCGCTAGAAACATCCATCGAAAGATTATCTCCATTTATTTGCAAATCACCCGATGCTGTCCATAACCAACCAGTTTTTGCCATTCCAGCTGATGATAATGACCATGACAGTAAATCTTCACTTGTAGGGCCATCAGCTTCTATAATCCACTCTAGGCCACTCGAAGGAACACTTCTGATATGACTCCTACTTACGACCCCGGAAGCAATGAAAGTCAAATCTACAGTTTGACATCCCTCACTACCATCTACACATAATGTTAAGGATGTCTCTACTTGATCGCCAATTAAGACTGTCTGTTGGTTTTCATCAACAACTGGGACATCAAGGTTAGCTTCCAAAACTAGCCTCTCTCCCGGTTCAAGAACCAATGCAAACCTTTCATTCCCATTATTGTCAATTAATCTTAAATCACTCCCCCATAGTGTGTTTCCCCAATCCAATGAGATTTGATTTTCTGCAGCATTCCCAATATTTTCCACAACTATCCATGCTCGCGCAGAATCTCCTATTAATCCATAACCAGAGCTGTATGACGCCCCTTCAGGGCCCCTAATTGATAGCCCCCTAGTCCTATTTGCCTCTAAAGGAAGTATGGATGAAACACTAACGTTGGAGTCACTATCTAGAGACATCGTCAAGCCTAGGAATCCTGAATCTGAGCCTAGGGCGGAGGAAGGGGCCACTATCTCAATTACAGGCGACCAAGAATCCCCTACTGCTATCTCAACGCCACTGCTACCTCCCGGCGTAACATCCTCCCAGGTCCAGCCCGATGGAAGTTGTGAACCGTCTATTTCCAGTGACCAAGTACCAGATAGTCTCCCGGTTGATCTTACTATCGGGATGGCCTCGACCGAATCTCCAGGACTGACTCTCAAAGGCTCTGATGAGATTTCAAAAGTGACATTGTATGTAGGAATTATTGACAAGGTCTTGGAGAACACGTCATTATCTCTTCTGGTCTGAGTAAGATTAGAAAACGGATCAATCTCCAATGTAAAATCATGGTCCCCCAATGGTCCCGACCATTCGACTGAAAAAGATTCGAAAGACCCTGTTCCAGAAGGAGAAACAGGTTGCATGGATGAAAATCTCTCTCTCCCTATTTCAATTCCATCGACATATAAAACTGCGTCAACATCGGAATCTGGATTACCTGTCCCAGAATTCTCAATAAATGCTGAAATCTGAACATTTTGTCCTGGATTAGGAGAGGTTGGATCGAACTCAATTCCTCTTCCATCAAGTAGAGGTCTGATATCAGGGCTCTCTAGAGAAACTACTGTTGCCCCAATAATCACATCCAGCGTATTGTCACCATCAATGTCTGCCAATGATGGAGATGACCAAGTCCTCTGGTTTAACTCCAAATCATCTGACCACTCTGTTCCAATGGCCGAACCAGTTCCTTCCGAACCATCAAATCCCCATAGTGATCTTCC
>CAXHFM010000029.1:0-12011 GCA_964016345.1 uncultured Candidatus Poseidoniales archaeon
GACCTTCCTCTTGGAGCAATGGTTGAGATAGTCTGTGAGGCTTTCCGCGGAAGTGGATCTAGTGACTGAAGGTATCCGAACCAAGGGACCTTCCCTATTCACCCCGGTACTACTAGTCGGTTGCGTAATAGTCCTCGTAGGATTCGCGATCAGAGCATCCTTCGGCGTATTCCAGATCCCTATTGAAGAGGAATTTGGATGGCCAAGATCCGAGTTCAGTCTTGCGATCGCCATACAGAACTTAGCATGGGGATTTGGATCTCCCTTCTTCGGTGCCTTCTCTGAGAAGCTAGGGGATCGGAAGGCGATAGTACTGGGAGCGGTTCTATATTCTCTGGGACTCGTCCTCACAGCGGGAGCAAGTACTGCATTCGCCATACAGTTCTACGAGATCTTGGTTGGCTTCGGTGTGGCAGGAACTGGATTTGGAGTCATACTCGCTGTCGTTGGCCGAGCTAGTGCACCCGAGCACAGAGCCATGAGCTTGGCGATTGCTACAGCTTCTGGGTCCGCTGGTCAGATAGTGGGCCCTGTGGTTGCAGTGTTCCTACTGGAGTCTATGTCGTGGCAGTCAGTGTTCCTGATATTTGCTGTGTCCATTCTCTTAGTCCTTCTACTCCTTCCATTCATGAGAGCCCCTGAGAAGGCTTCCAAGGAAGAAATCGAGGAGAGTCTTGGAGAGATTCTTGGACTGGCATTAAGGGACCCGTCTTACATGATGATTTTCGTCGGATTCTTCTCTTGTGGTTATCAATTGGCCTTCATAACAGCTCATTTTCCGGCACTTATCACAGAAATGAGTGCCCCTATAGATCCGCTAGGGTGGTGTGGTGACCTTGGTATAGAAACAACAGCGGCCCTGGGAGGTTTTGCGATTTCAGTTATTGGCGCGGCTAATATCATTGGAACCTTATTGGCTGGATGGGCAGGAAAGAGATTTGGGAAAAAATGGCTTCTATCCGGGATATATGCTGGTAGATCGATTGCCGCTGCATGGTTTATATTGACTCCAATTACTGCGGACTCGGTACTAATCTTCTCCTTCTCTATGGGTTTCTTGTGGTTAGCAACAGTTCCTCTGACGAGTGGACTAGTAGCTCATATCTATGGAGTCAGGTATATGGCCACACTATACGGGATAGTGTTCTTCTCTCATCAACTAGGGAGTTTCGTGGGAGTTTACCTTGGAGGAGTACTTTACGACATGTATGGGAGTTACACAACTGTTTGGTGGATTGGAATTGCAGTAGGAGTTTTCTCATCTCTGATACACCTGCCCGTCAGAGAGGAGCCTCGACTGAGGTTCCAAGCCAACTGAGATTGGTAATGCTTAGGTGCACAATCACCCAGCAAAGGGTGTGAGTGTGTTCAAGGCGTACGACATACGAGGCATAGCTGGGGAGGATCTTACTCCTCAATTTGCCCGTAGACTGGGTAAATCAATAGTGGCCCACCTGAATGCGAAATGCATTGCTGTTGCTAGAGACATCAGAGAGTCTGGTCCTAGCTTACATGACTCATTCATCGAAGGAGTAATTGATTCAGGATGTGACGTGATGGATCTGGGAGTAACCACTACCGGTGTGCTATACCGTGCATCAAAGGACTTGGATGTCGATGTATCTGTAATGATCACCGCCAGTCATAATCCCCCAGAGTACAATGGATTCAAGATATGCAAGGGAACACTTCCGATGGCTGGAGAGGAGCTTCAGAAGCTTCGTAAAAATATGGAAAGTGGAGTTTTCATTGAAGGAAAGGGAAAATTAATTGATGCACGAGATTTCCAGAGAAGGTATATCGAAACAGTGATTGGAAATGTGGGAAAACTGGGTAGGAAGATACGTGTTGCGATAGACTGTGGTAACGCCGTTCCCGGCCCTCTAGCGATTACGGTACTGGAAAGTATCGGTGTTGATGTGGTCCCTGTTCACTGTACTTGGGATAATAAATTCCCCAATCACCCTCCCGATCCAACGAGAAAGGAGAATATGATTGATCTCTCTTCGGTCGTATTAGATGAGAGATGCGAGTTCGGTATCGGTATGGATGGGGATGGTGATAGGATTGGGGTCGTTGATGAGAATGGAGAATTTATTCATCCGGACAGGCTAATGGCACTATTCGTGCAAGACTTGCTCGAAGACAAAGAGAGTATGGGAGATGATTTCAGGAAAGTATTCTATGACGTTAAGTGCAGTATGGCGCTTGAAGAATACATAGAGTCTAAGGGAGGGATTCCTGTGATGGTGAGAACTGGTCACTCTTTCATGAAGAAGCTCCTGAGGGAGAATCCTGATTCTCCCTTGGCAGGGGAGATGTCTGGACACTTCTTCCTTAATGACAAATGGCCGGGGTTTGATGACTCTATTTACAATTCCATGAGACTACTTGAGATAGTAGGAAGAGGAGCTTCTCCTGAGGATGGAGGAATCCCGTTCTCAGAGAGATTCTCAGAGTTACCCAGTTATCCATCCACAGACGAAATAAAAGTACCATTAGTTGGCGAGAGGGAAAATGTCATGAGATCAGTCATGGAATCATTCTCAGATATGGAATACTCAGAGGTAGACGGAATCAGGGTAAGGTATGACCAAGGTTGGTACCTCTGTCGACCGAGCAATACCGAGCCTATTCTTGTAATGAGAGCTGAGGGGAGAAGTAAGGAGTCACTAGAGCAGATTCTGAGTGATGTGGATGCGAGAATCGGGTCTATTATGGATTTGAGTAGTCTCAAATGACTAGGCAAATTGACCTGAGGGACTAAAGAGGATCGTTCTCTATATGCAAGACATATACTTATTTTCGGTTGTATCTGAATCACTCTAAATCGTTTCCAGCTGCAAGTAGGGGGATAGCAACAAGAAGGCCACATATTGCTGAGCATACTAGTGACACGACGACCCCTATTCCTGCAATGAGTGCGCCGAATCCTTCAACATCTGTTTCGCCTGTTATGTCTAGATACTGTTGTACGATATCCCCCGTAATGGCTGTGTCTCCAAGTGATAAGACGAATCCAAAGGCAACTGCCCCAAGTCCTAACATTACCCCTCTCCTCTTGTAGTTGTAAGTCTGATAACCTCCGTATGCCACCGCTCCTGAAACTATGAGTCCGCTGCCTATCGCAGAGATGTAGAACCAAGCAGTCTGGAGTCCTGATATTTCTATTCCATTGCTCTCGTAATCACCAATTGCTACTCCGGTTCCAAGGACCCCTATGATTCCAAGCAAGCCGAAAACAACTCCATAAATCATCATAAAGATTCCGAAAATTTTTGGAATCTGTGATTTAACAGGCGCATAGGCAACGACCTGCTGGTAAGCATTCTGATTAGGGTGAGTGCTCAAATTTACCGGGTTACCTTCGAGGGTCCCATTTTCAGAAGTATCTGGTTGTGGCTCTTCATCCATGTTCCCCCATCAAAGTTCAAGATTTAGTGTTGTCTACGGCATTGAGGGATAATATTTAATCAAAATTTTAACCACTTCGGCGGATATTTGAGATATCTCAAAAGGGCGATTCTCTTATGTCTGGCCTTCAATTGGAATGGTCATTGCCACTGTAGCTTAGCCTGGTAGAGCATCTGATTCGTAATCAGAAGGCCGGGAGTTCAAATCTCCCCAGTGGCTCCAGATTTAATTTTTGGAGCTTATCCCCAGGGACTCAAGAAGAGGTCTGAACTTTAGTGAGGATCTTTCTAGAGATTCGAATACTGGCATTCTATCCCCGGAAAGCATGCAAAGAACTGCCCCTCCCCCTGTACTGTTATGACTTACTTCACCTGCTTTCCCCATCTGATTGAATAGTGCGCTCGTATGCCCACCTCCAACAATAGTGATTCCCTGAGTTTCTACGAACATATTCATTATCTCGATCGTTCCATATGCGAAATCCGATTTCTCAAAGTATGACGCAGGACCATTCCAGAGTAGGCATCCAGCTTCCATTATCAATGGCCTCAATCTCATCATTGTTTCAATTCCTATGTCATAGATAGGATGATTCGTTGGAAGCTCATTGATTCCTATATTCCTTCTATTTCCGTTGTCTTCAATTGCCACATCTGAAGGTAAGAATAGTAGATTGGAATGATCTCTGACAAGCATCTCTGAATTTTTCCAGGTCTCGTCAAAGGCACCATCGAGTGAGTTTCTGATGAACTGCTTATTATTCTCGCCGATATCATATCCAGATGCCCAAAGCATCAAGTTACCAACCACGCCAACCATTGCTATTTTATTGACTGATCCTTTTTGGATTAGGTTCCTAGCAACTCTTAGTGAGTCGTCACACTTTATTCCTCCTAATATCGCTACATATGGCTTTGGTGGGTCGAATACAGCTGTTCTCAGAGCATTTATCTCCTTCTTCATAAGTCTGCCCGCAATACAAGGGATCTCATCTGTGAATCCAGCTAAGGATGGTGAGCTTCTGTGGGAGGTTGCGAATGCCTCGGTAACATATGCATCTGCGACCCCTGAGAGATTTCTCACTATCTGAGAGGTAGCTAATATCTCTTGACTAGATTTCTTCATCGTATTCTCTTCGTCCATCATCCTGACATTATTTAGAAACAGGATATCTCCATCTCTCATCGAATTGATTGCATCTATTGCTAATTCACCACAAACATCAGGCACGAAATCTACTTTTCTTCCAATCAGCTTTGATAGTAATTTTGAATGTGGTTCTGTAGATGTAAAGTCAAGTTTTCCCGGCCTAGATTGATGTGATATTACAACGACTTTTGAAGATGACAAATCATCTAGAGTGGGTAGGAATTCAGTAAATCTCCTATCATCCATAAACTCCATATTTTCTGGATTGATAGGTGAATTAACGTCGACTCTAAGAAGAACAGTTTTCCCTTCAAGGGAAACGTCATCGAGCGACAGAACTCCTGTCACAGTGGACCCCAGAGTACTCTTACCTATGGCCATTGGGGTCCCTGTAAACATTCATCTTCCCAAATGCCTTTGATGAGGAGGCCCCGAAGAGGCACATGGACTGGGACGTGGATCTCATCTCTGGACCCGATGGGGCTGATTGGCGAGTTCCTGTTACTGAGTTACAAGAACGTCAGAGGGAGCTTTCCAAAACATTGGCTAATCATGGCATGGAAAGTGCGTTGATTGATGATCCAGTAGAGCTTTACTGGTTAACAGGAGGAAGACAAAATGGCATTCTTCTGATTGGAGCTGATGGTACTGGGATTGAAACTATGCATTGGGTAAGAAGATCACTAAGACGGGCTTTATTCGAGTCAGGGGGGAGTGATTGTCCTCATAATACCATGTTGCAACCAAGAATGGGTGCTCTGGAAGATTCTCTGATTGAAATGGGCTGTTCGACTAAACCCGCAATGTTGAGGGATAAAATACCAGCCGAGAGGCTTTCTTACATTAATTCCAGAATTGGTTCTCTAAACGGTGAAATCGAGAACTGTACCTCATTAATTTACGGATTGAGGGAAGTTAAGTCAAGATGGGAAATTGGCATGCATCGAGAAAGTGGTAAGATCAACAGGAAGATGTTCGAGGCTGTCGCGGAAGCAGGATCCGCCGGTAAAACTGAGTTGGAGATTGCATCTGTGGCAGACAGCGTTAGTAGAGAATATGGTTTCGGTGGCAGGATAAGGATGAGGAAGTGGCCCATGGATTGTGATAGAGTTGTGATTGCGTCTGGTCCGTCTGGGTCGGTTCCTTCCTACTTCGACTCAGCCATAGGAGGAATTGGGGCAAGTCCAATATCATCGCTTGGTGCTGGTTTCAGAAGGGTGAAGGATGGTGAGCCAGTATTGATTGACATAGTTCATCTCCATCGAGGTTATGTATCTGATTGCACAAGGATGTTCAGTGCTGGTACTTTGAGTGACACTTGGCATTCCAGACTTGAGGACATGGTCGAGATAAGGGACTCAGTGATTGGTTCTCTGGGAAGGGGTGATGATTGTTCAAAGTCTTGGGATATAGGAAAATCGCTTGCCGATGAAATGGGGCATTCAGAACATCTGATGGGGATGCATCCTGATCAATCTAGCTTCCTTGGGCATTCCGTTGGCCTAGAGCTTGATGAGACTCCGGTAGTGGCGGCGGGTTTCAATCGACCTTTACCATTAGGAGGAACAATGGCAGTTGAGCCTAAGGTGATTCATCATGATGGTTCCATTGGGAACGAAGATACGTGGTTCAGAACATCTGATGGGATGGAGTGTCTTACCGCAGGGGACTCGTTCCCATTTTACACGGAGTGGTGAAATGACTAGAGCTAGGGAAGTCGCACAGAGAAGGCTGGCTAGAGTACTGAGGGGTAGGAAAGATCCCCATGGGAGGGACTTGACGGATGAGAGCATTCTGAGGGGCGTTGATGTCGATGACTCGGGAATAGTACAGCTATGGATTCAACCAACCCACCCTCATTGTCCGTGCTGCTTAGATGACTTGATATCTCTCAGAAGTCTCATCAGCGATCAAAGTGGGGTTCTAGCATGCCATATAGAGGTCGTTGGAATACCACACTCTGACAGATGGACTGCAGCGGTGAATGAATAAGAAAACATTATTTTTTACGTTTTTTACGGTTTTCCACTTCTTCGAGCTTTGACTTTAGTTTCCATGAAATCCACCACACTGCTAGAGAAATAGCTATGATGTCGAATATTAGGAAAGCTAGAAATCTAGTATCGCTAAAATCCACCATTCATCACACCTACAATGGGGGCCTTACATCAATCTGACAGGATGAAGTGGGAGAGAGACAACACGAAAGTATTCCGCCCTCTCCAATCAAGTATTCGTCCAGTCCGGGAGGAATATCGATCCCTGCATCTTCAGCATCCTCAAGAATAGTTTGACCATCAACCAGAGTAGTCTCCCCAATCTCAGATTCTCCTCTGAAGAAACGAATTCTGAGATTATCCTTAGTCATGCGATTCCTCAGAAGTCGCCTCTAGACCACCTTCCGGTCTGCTTATTGAAGCGTAAACCGGCCTTCTTCATCCACTTGTTGAACTTGGTGGCTCCAGCTCCTGTGGCAATTATGAAGTCTTCTCGGTCTTCCTGAGCCTGTATGTATCCTTTTGCTCCAAGAGTCTGGTCTATCCAATCGTCAATATCCATCAACCCGCCAGAGAGTTTACTTGATTCTACAGCAGCTTCTAATTCCTCTGCTGACGCCCCAGTAGTCTCCAAATCCTTCATCATTAGCTCGACTACGGATGAGGTGTCTACCTTCTCAGGGGGCTTTACCACTGGTAGCCTTGGTTTGATCTTGGGATCGATTGTAATCCTAGACCCGTTTGTAAGTCGTTCTTCCACGTTCTCTGCCATGGGTGATCTAAATTCTTTCTCGCATTCCCAACAGATGAAGACGTAATCTGACATATCTTCCATAAGGTTACCCCCTCTTGGATCCATTTCTTCACCGCACTGAGGGCAGGCGTGTAAACATAGAACAGGTGCAATCTTCCTTCTGAAGTCGACAATATCTTGTGGGGTTCCAACCAACTCCAGCATTTCGTGATCCCTAGCAGCTTCCAGACCTCTGGTCTCCAACTGATCTCTAATCTTGGATCGCTGTTCGTCTTTAGACTCATCATCAAAGGTATTCTCAAGTTTTACGATCAGCTCTATCGTTTTTCCCAGTCTGTTCATTACAAGTTTTTTATTCCTGAATGACTCTACTCTGGCCATCCTGAGCTGTTCTTTCTTCTCTAAGAGCTCTGCAAGCAGATCCTTTTGTTCTCTCTTGAACCTCTGCTCCTCAATTTTATCGACTTTTGGCTTTCCATCCTTGGAGAGAACATCTGCTAGGAACCTCTGTTTGCTGGATGTTCTTGGACCTGATTTAACTGCTTCAATGACGGATGTTGCAATATCCTTCTTCAGACCATAATTATTGATTAGGGTCTCCTGATCCATCTTCTTCAGATCACCGACTTTGATTCCTCCGTCCGATAGAATCTGAGCAGTGTTCTCATCTATTCCCCTCCTTAATAGAGCCAGATAGGTGTCCTTCTTTGCCATGTTTTTCACTCCATCTGCGAACGGGCCGGGGGCTAACCGTGCCCCGCCGAGAGGGGGGGAAGCTATCAAGGCGATGATTAGAGTGTCAATTTTCGGACTCGAAGTGTGAAATGTAGTTACATAATGATAGCCATTCATCGATTAACATATCATCTGGCCTCATTTCTAACCAGTCAGCCCTCAATCCTTCGAGTGTTGTCTTATTGAATTGTATCACAAGTCTCGCCCATCTTGACTTATGCCATCCCTTTACCCTGCTGATTCTCTTTGGCGGCCTGGAAAGAAGCGTTCTCATCTTCCTTCTCCTATTGGAAAAACAGTGGTGAGTGATGATTTTGAACATTTTTCTGTCTGTAACTTGAGGCTCGTCCTCTCTCAGCTGTAGCATTACTAATCTGGAGTTCACCCTAGGAGGAGGAGAGAAAGCACCGGGTGGTACTTTTGACCCGAGATGAACGACAAAATCTAACCACAGCGATAGACCTAGTGGACCTATGCTTCTTGGGCCACTATTCATTGCCATCCTTTCCGAAAACTCATCCTGAACCAGTAGAACGACAGATTTTAGTTGATTTCTACGAATGTAAGACTGTATCCTTTCTAGGATAGGGCTGGAAATACCATATGGAATATTGGATATTATGTGAGTTATGTCTTCTGGCCATTCAACCGTAAGTGCATCGGCATGTATTACGGTAAGATGGTCATCGTCAACATCGAATACCCTATTTAGATGCAATACTGCCTGTTCATCTATTTCGAAGGCGGTTATTTTGGCACCTTTTCTTAGCAAATACAAGGTCAGTGACCCAGGTCCTGGTCCAATCTCTAAGATATGTGATTCCTTAGTGACTTCCTTGCCGATCTGATTTGACATATTTACTGCTTCTGAAATGATATTCTCGTCTAAGATGAAATGTTGACCCAGATTCCTATCAGGATTAATTTTGTCTCTGAGTAAATCCACCAACATCCTTGGATCTAAGTCTTCCAAAACAATACCTCCGACTAGGTCTCGGAGCGTACGAGAAGTTCCAAGAGGCTCGGAGACTCTGAGGGATCATTCATCTCCCCGATATATCTTTCAGCTAGGAGTCTGACTGATTCGATTCCGCACGAGCCGTCAATCTGATCAAACGATGACCATCCCGATCCTCCTCTCTCTTTGACCATCTGAATGGCCTTTGAATTTCCAATGCCCGGAAGTAGCTGGAATGCATGATACTTCAAGGAGAGGTTGTTTGCCCTATTGTAGAAACCTAGATGCCTATCAGGATCTGAATTTATCGATTTGATAATTGCCTCATTTAGATTGGCTGAGGACTCTGCTGTCAAATCCCTGAATCTTATTTTTGAAAGTGGTCCGATGGAACCCGATGACGTATCTACATCTTTACCCGGAGAATCGATAGACTCATCATCTATTCTCGCTCTAACAAGATACATCGAAGGTTGGGATAGTCCCTGAAGTTCGTACCCTGAGGGAATTCTATCAAGAACATCCAAAATTAATACTGATGATTCTTGTTGAAGTGGTGCTTCTTCAGAGATTCCAGAATCGGATGGGGCTTGCGCTGGCATACTTCTCAAATGTTGGAAGGGGTCCTCCCTCATCAATGGTTTAGTCGGAATAAATCAATGGAAAACGGCATCATAGGACGTTCTGCCTAACGACTTCTATTATTTCCTCAATCTCAGAAGTGTCCATTGCAACTCTCTTACTAGCTATTATTACCCTAACTCCTGAGACATCCATTGGAGCTAATTCAGCTATTTTAGCGCAAATATCAGGATTCTCTGCCAACTTCTCATTCTCCATTAGTTTTGAGAAAAGTGATACAAAAACTTCTGGATCTGTCTTAATTCCTCCTCTATTGGTGCTGGCAGCCCAAGTTGCGTGTTGGAGAGCCATCATCTGTTCATAAGACAGTTCTCCTCTTCGTTCGTTCGCACTTTCGAGAAGATCCCTAACTGTTACAAAGTCTACAAATTCACGGTCCGCCATCAAATCACCTCTATGCTGGTCTCAAATGCTCTGGCCTAGCCACAACCGTCTTTGCCATATTTCCTTGAACAACACTGACTACGAAGGCGTTTCCCTGTGGCTTGACGATAGTTCCAGTCAAACCGTGAAACCTCCTATGAGGCATACCTCTTTGTTCTGCTCCGTCCAAGACGATGGAAACCTTGTCGCCTTCCTTGTAAGGATGTAGGGCCCGGTTGATGAAGAGTCTTCCTTTCTGAGTCTTCTTCTTCTTGAGGATTGACCTAGTTCCTTGCCTCGTACCATGGGTCCGCGTCGCCATTGTATCACCTTCGACCATAAGTCGTGGAAGCGCTCGACCTGCGGCCCGCTATTAAGTTCGTCGGATTGTTATTTGTAACTCAATCAGCGTGAATTTCATTGACATCCAGCCAGAGGACCTCGCATTCTCTATCAATTACAGACTTTACAGATGGGACAGTTCTACCTTCATCGGAATGGACCAATTCTTTGACATAGGTCCCAGCCTCACACCTCAGAGAGAATTGTATTTCATGATCATCTACGACCACGTCTGAGATAGATACAATCTTTCTCTTGCGGGTCTTTGCGGCTCTCCTGTGTGAAACTCTTTTCGGAGTCTCTTGCTCCAAAATTATCCCCGAAAGGGAGTTGATTGACTCAATTATTTGATTTTCGGGAGGGGCATTTTCAATCTTGAACCTGATAGTATATGATTTCTCGGATCGTGTCTCTTTGACCCTACTGACATCCTTCTTGTGGCACCACCTTAGAGAGTTTACTTTCACCTTTTCAGGATTGTTTGAGTTTATTCTGGACTCGAGGTCTCCAAGGTCTATTTCTCTTATCTTTGGATTCTTTATTTCGAGAACGAACGGCCTCCCAGATCCTAAGCATCTGACATCAATATCCTCTCGGCCCATTCCGTGAAAGGACGTATCGGAAGCCCCCAAATCTGCTCTAACTGGATCACCAATGATATCTTGCACCGACTCTCTGTACTGCAAACCTGTTCCTTCGCAAGCATCACAACCGTCTCCTCTGCCCCTACACGATCGGCAGGGCCAGCGAGTTTGTGGTATTCCTCTGGCAAGCTTTTCATACCTACCGTAGATGAACACTGGTCTAACGTCTGTGTCAACTCTGAGAGTCAAAGCGTCAACTGTTACCATTACATCAGGGTACTCTTTGACAAATGCGATTTCAGGAATTTTTCTCAGCATTTCTGCTTGTATTGCCATAGCGAATGATGATTTCAGCGGCTTAGATCCACGCGCACCATGTTTCGTTCTGATCGTATCCTCACTCTGAAGGAGATCTTTTGGAATATGAATCCCTAGTTGCATTGACCTGAACTGGGTGCCTTCAAGGGTCTCAATTATCCTCTCAACGATATTGCCTACGTCATCAAACAGATCTTCACACAAGGGGCACAAATCTGGTATATCGAAATCTGAAAGGCCGGAATCCCTTGAAAATGACTCCTTCCTTAGTGAAGCTCCTCCTTCAAAACCTGAGGATTGGGTTCTTCTTCCTCCTATTCTGTGAAGACAATGGTCACATGCTCCGATCTTGATTACATGAGCGATTCCTAATGGAGCTGGACAGGGAGGAGCGTTCCAGTCAATGGAGTCTCCTTGCTGGTAGAAATCATCTCCGTCAAACCACTCTAGATCGATCTCCTCTTCCTTGCTTGACTCACTATTTTCAATTGATTCAGCAGCACCATAGTCAGCACTGGCATATAGGTGCCAGTCATCCTCATCTGCGCCGTTAGAGGTTTCTTTCGAGTTGTCTTGACTCATTAGATCACCAACGGGGGAGGGAGGGTATCCACATCCTCGTTACCTGTGCGAAGTGCCAATGTGTTTTGACATCTTCGTATCAATAGTTATATTTTCTGACCCGATGATTCAGATATCTTTCTCAGGTGCTGTCTCTTATACACATCTCCGAGCCCACGAGACTTACGTGCATC
>CAXHFM010000030.1:0-11378 GCA_964016345.1 uncultured Candidatus Poseidoniales archaeon
ACCACGCCTATGTTCGTCGGCAGCGTCAGATGTGTATAAGAGACAGCGACCTTGCTGGCAGGAATCGCGCTCCACGATTTGATTTCCCCCCGGAGGTTCATCCCCGCCACCTCCCCGAAACCGGTCTCGACGTACCCAGGGCAAAGGCAGGTCACAGAGACCCCCGCCCCCCTCATCTCGGAGTGTAGCGCCCTCGAGAAGGAGAGGACGTACGACTTGGTTGCGCAGTACACTGCCATGCCCGGTCCCGGCTGGAAGGCTGCTATCGAGGCTACGTTCAGTATCCGACCCTTCCCCTTTGCCACCATCCTCTCTCCATAGTGCCTGGATAGCCCGGTAAGGGCCCTAACATTGACATCGACCATTCCGTCTATGGAGCCCTCGTCCTGTTCTGTCAACATCCCCCACTTCCCGTACCCTGCGTTGTTAACCAGGATATCCACGTCCTCGATCATCTCCTTGACCATTGACACCTGCCGCGGATCGGCTAGGTCGGCCACGACAACGTCCGCCTTGCACCCATGGTCGGCTGCAAGAGACTCTGCAAGCTCTCTGAGAAGCTCCTCCCTACGAGCCACCAGGATCAAGTCATGCCCCTTCGAAGCGAGGCATTTCGCGATCTCACGACCTATTCCACTAGAGGCGCCAGTGACCATTGCGGTTGAGGTCATAGCATCACCTACGATACCTGTCCGATGGATTGAGACGCCCATGCGCCCACAGCGTAGAGAACGATGGTGCAAACTATCCCCGCTGTCATGGAGACCTCGAAGCCATAGTCCCTGCGTAACATCCAGGGCGTGACCAGGAAGATCATCAGGGATGGAATCATAAGCCAAACGATCGCCTCTGCGAAGTCGGCTACCTGAGCAGTGTCACGCGTGTCTTGGTAGAGGATAGTCATCGCCATTATACTGGCAAGGGGAAGTGACACGACCAGCGCCCCGAAGGTCGCCGACCTCTTCGCAATCTCGCTCGCTGTTACAATAATCGCCCCGCTAAAGAGACCCTTTCCCACTAGGCTGACCCAACTCATGCAACCCGAGGAGCGGTCCATGCTCTCAAGTGTGCCGATTGTCCCGGGTGGATATGTAGAGCAACCCGAACAGGACGGATGCAAGGAGGAACAACTCCACAGGGTACTCCCTCTCAGACCTGGTCTCGTCTAGAGGGTAATAGTCGGAGTTGTCACCGACACCATCCCCGTCCGTATCGTTCCACTCGCCCACGTCCAATGGGAAGGCGTCCTCGTTCTCGCCATAGCCATCCCCATCCGTGTCCTGCCACTCATCAGCCCTCTCCGGGAAGACGTCGGAGTTGTCCCCGACACCATCGCCATCGTAGTCTGACCACTCGCGGGGATTCTCGACAAAGACGTCCGAGTTATCCCCGACGCCATCCCCGTCCGTATCGACCCACTCCGAGCCATCCTCTGGGAATGCGTCCGAGTTGTCACCATAGCCATCCCCGTCCGTGTCCTGCCACTCATCAGCCCTCTCCGGGAACGCATCGGAGTTATCCCCGACGCCATCCCCGTCCGTATCGACCCACTCCGAGCCATCCTCCGGGAACGCATCGGCATTGTTGCCTATTCCATCCTCGTCACTGTCTACCCACTCACTGGGATCCAGAGGAAAGCGGTCCTCCTCGTCTCGGAACCCATCAGAATCGTCATCCTCGTCGATTGGGTCGCATATATCGTCGTCATCGAAGTCTGTGGGAAGCTGTTCGCCGTCTAGCGGGCTACTCTGGCCACATAACAGCTCATCGTCATCGCTCCAGCCATCGTTGTCATCGTCTTGGTCCTCGTTGTCCCCGACCCCGTCCACATCGTTGTCACTGTGCTCGCTCGGGTCCAGTGGAAAGCCATCCTCTGAGTCGCTCCATCCGTCGCCGTCGTCATCTTGGTCTTCGTTGTCCCCGACCCCGTCCCCATCGGAATCTAGCCATTCCAGAGCGTCGAAGGGGAACGCATCCTCTGTGTCGCTCCATCCATCGTTGTCGTCATCTGGGTCGGAGTTGTCTCCCACACCGTCCCCATCGAAGTCCACCCACTCCGAACTATCGTATGGGAACATGTCGGAGTTGTCCCCGACCCCGTCCCAATCAGTGTCCTCCCACTCAGACGGGTCGTCCACGAAAGCGTCCGAGTTGTCCCCAACGCCATCCAAATCGGAGTCCTCCCACTCGTTCGGGTTGTATACGAAAACGTCAGAGTCGTCCCTGTGACCGTCTCCGTCAGAGTCTCTGATAAATCCTGAGAGAGCCCATTCCAGTGTCTGAGTGGCCCATCCGAGGTCGTTCAGGGGTGGCACGTGACTTCCTGCGTTTATCCTCCAGTGGGATACCCTGTTCCCGTACTCGCAGTTCAGGAACTCGAACTCATCGGTCTCGTCTATTCCATCGTCAAAAGAGATGTCTCGGGTTCCAAGGAAAGTCCAATTCTCATCACATCCTGACCTGGTCGCCCAACTCTGCACCGTCTCATTCGACGAGGGATACGAATCCCCCCTTGTCGAGCCCCCCTCATACCTGATTACAGTATCAGAAGTGGAGTGGACATGGAGGATATCAGGCCTTCCGGTATCTTGGCACAAGCTGAAGTCATCCCAAGTGACTCCGTTCAGAGCGACTATTGAGCGTATGGAGCTTCCAGCCTCGCATGCCATCCTGTGACTCATGAAGCCACCATTGGACAGTCCTGTGACTACGATCCCGTCGGGATCCGCCCCGTACCTATCTACCGCCTCGCCAATCATCCCGAGAAGGTAGCCCACATCGTCGACCTCCCCGCTGAAGAGGCAACACGCATTAGTCGCGTTCCAGCGCTTCTGGCCTAGCCAGTTCTGCGTTCCGTCCGGATAGAGGAGCAAGTGCTCGTTCTCATGAATGCTATCCAAGAGGTGCATGTACTGTGCATTTCCCTGGCCACTGCCACCAAAACCGTGTAGAGCCACAACGAGAGGGAGCGGCTTGGAGTAGTCATGACCTCCAGGCATCCTGAGATGTGTGTACCTCCCTTCCTCGCCAACTGTCGCATAGGTATGCTCATCTGTGTAGTTAGTTGGCCCATATCCATCATTCGAGCTACTGCTTAGCTCCGGGTTTTCAAGCTCTGGTAGACCGCCACTGCCTGAGGTTGACAGTGTGCTGATGACCAACAAGAGGGTGATTGCCACGGCAGTTGCAGACCCCCTCATGGCTCCAGAGCCACTGGGAGGAATATCAAACTCCCTATTTCTGGGAAGGAATCTGGTAAACGCTACTTCAAAACCACAGCCGCCAATCCGACTTCATGCGAAGGATGCTCATCGTCGCGATAGCCCTCGTCCTCATTGTATCATTGAACGTATCCGCGGACCAATATAGGGTATCTGGGGTAGCAACATATTCCGACAGTACCACGGTGATCTACGAGGAGGTATCCATACAGTGTGAGGACGACGAGTATGACTGCCATGAGTTCCGGGGAATCACGACCAGGACGAACGGCTATGGGTACTACGAGCTGGAGATAGATATCGATGGCTCGTATGACGGTGCGGAGCTTCTGTTGGTTCTTCTCGGCGAGAGTACCAGTCACATAATCAACATGTCCGAGATGGATGAGCCACCTGTGGGGAGAGCGGTTGAGAACCTAGAACTGGCCCAGGATCGCCCTCAGTCTCCCGTGTTCTCGGGAGTAGGCTGTGGGATAATCATATTCTCTCTGGCCTTCGCAATAATTTTGGTTAGAACCGCAAGGAGGCTCTCCACCCCGAGAGGTAGGGCAGAATTTGTCGGATACAGAACACCAAACATCGTGGACTGTCCTGATTGTGAGTACAAGGTAGAGCAGCACCTCCTCATCAGGCACCTCATCGTCGACCATGGGTATGACGCATTCGATGCGGGGGATGTAGCTGGGAAGGTTTTCAGTGGCACCTGGAAGCCAGAAAATGAGAAAGATGGTGCAGAGGACAGGATTTGAACCTGCGAAGCACTACGCACTGGGACCTCATCCCAGCCCCTTTGACCACTCGGGTACCTCTGCTTGTAGCCGGAGGACACGCACTCTGTATTTCACAATCTCGGAAGTCATAGTGTGATGACTATTGAGAATCTATCAGGTGTACTGAGTCACCCACTGACACTGACCCCTCTTCCACCACGGATGCGGACCACCTTGACCACCCCTCCCGTTTTTGATGGTCCACTCTGGAGAAGTCCTCCCCTTGGAAGGACCCCCCTATCTTGCTACAGGGGGCGCAAGGCTCGCTGAGCCTTATGGAGACGCCCCCAACCCTCAGCGTCATACCAACCCTAAGGGATGGCCAGTCGAGCCCCTCGATCGTCAGGTTCTCACCGGCCGTTCCGACATCAATCGGGTGGCCTTCGCTCCGGAGCTCTCTGATCCTCTCGAGAGAGAAGATGCAAACCGCTCTGCCAGGATCCCCTGATTTCCTCTCCGTCCTGAATCTGTTGTAGTCCCCCTCCAGGCCCTCGAATCTGACTATCGCCGCCCTTACGGACTTCTTGGGAACCCCCCCAGAGCCACTTACGTTGATCGAGTGAATAGCCCCCTGCACGCTACTCCTCCTCCCTGAGGGCGGTCAGGCCCTCCAGCTCCACTACCAGGTTTCCTATAAGAAGCGCTCCAGCGCCGATGAAGAACCAGAATCCGATCTCATCATATCCCAGCGTCAGACTGGCAATACCTGCCCAGACTGGCTCGAATGCGTATATTATGGCCGCTCTTATTGGAGGAAGGTCCCTCTGGAAAACATTCAGCACTAGCAGTGCCACGAGGGATCCAAGAGCGGCACACAAGAACAGGGGAAGGAAGAAGTCCCGACTCATTAGCACGTCTTGGAAGTCGGAAAACACCGCCAGCCCTTCCTCCCTGACGGGTAGTGCCAGGAGCATCACCGCTCCGATCAGCATAATCGTGATCATCATGGCGCCAGTTACCTCGATCGGGTCATTCTCCTTGGTTACCCTGTCAGTCGCTATTATGTGAGCTCCGAACATGTATGCGCTGAAGATTGTCAGGAACTCCCCGAATCCAAGAGAAACCTGCGGTGGCCCACCAATCCATCCGGCACCGAAGGTGGCTAGGAGGACTCCAATTACTGTGGATCTGGTTATGCTCTGCCTGCCCAACGATATGGCGATCAGTGCGGTGAAGACGACATATAGGCTAGTCAGGAAAGCGGAGACTCCAGGGGTAACGGTAGTTATTCCTACGTTCTGGCTGAGGTATCCTGCCGAGAGAATCAATCCAAGCCACATCCCTCCCTTTACAGCATCCGGGTTTCTAAGGCCAGTGCGCGCCTTGGGTAATATGGCTAGTGTCAGCGCAGTGGCAATCACAAAGCGCGCTGAGAAGAAAAGGACAGCCACCCAATTAGCATCTAGGTCTGGAGACGCCACTTCGGCTGCCTCAATTCCCTGCTTCATCCAAATGAACGTCATCCCCCATAGGAACGAAATCCCAAAGATGGCCAGCGCGGCGCGCCTCTCTCTTTCCACGGACAAACGCATCCATACACGCATAAGGCCCCATCGGTGCCTTGGATTGAATAGTTCAAACCCCGCCCCGAGGTTGCCATGCAACGCCAGTGGACGAATCTATCGTATGCCAATGTCGCTACGACATCACCAGCGGCACACAGGATCGCCACGGAATGGGCCGACTCACTGGCAAGAGGGGGGGCCGCCGAATTCGATGCGGATGCGGAGAAGCATGGGATGATGCCACTTAGGGAGGCCGCCTCCAAGCTTCTCTCCTGTGATGTTTCTGACATTTGCTGTGCCTCGAGCGCTACAGCCCTGATGTGTTCGGTGGCATGGGGGGCGATGCCTTCCAAGGGAGAGAACGTCGTCTCCTCACGCGCCGCCTTCCCATCCACAGTATACCCGTGGACCAGAGTCTCCCAGAGCACAGGCGTCGAGATACGCCTGGCGCCTTACGACGAAAACCACTACACAGACCCAGAAGACATATTATCGCTGATAGACGAGAATACTGCAGTTGTTGTCATCTCACATGTCGAGTACGCCAACGGGCAGAGGTATGACCTGAGAAGGTTCTCCGAAGCCGCGCGATCCGTCGGTGCCATGCTAATGGTCGATGCAACCCAATCTATGGGAATGGTCCCGATACACGGACCGGACTCCGGTGCAGACGTCATCGTCGCCTCAGGTTACAAGTGGCTCAGAGGGACTTATGGGGCAGCAGTGGGATACCTGTCGCCCCGGGCAAAGAAGCTTGTTCCCGGAATGGTGGGATTCCGGAGCCACGAGGATATCTGGGACATGAAATCCGATAGGATGGTCCTGCCAGAGGATGCCAGCAGATTTGAGTTCACCACACTACACTTCGGGGCACTACAGGGTCTGGCAATTTCCATCGAGGAGATGGTAGACATTGGACAGGACGAGATTTGGGCACACGACATTAGGCTCGCAGACGCCGTCATTGAGGGAGCTACGAGCATGGGGCTCGAAGTGGTCTCCCCCACCGATGCGGATCAGAGGAGCGCGATAGTGAGTATCCGTACACCCGATGGGGAAGACAGCTCACAGATAGTCAGGCGCCTGCAGGATGAGTTCGGCATCCTAGTAACCGACAGATCAGGTATGATCAGGGTATCTCCCCACATCGACAATGATACACATCAGATAGAGACGCTATTCCAGTCACTTAGGACTATTCTCGGCAAAACCTCCAGTTAGGACTTAACACACAACCCTCACGCACACATCGTGAACAGTCCAGTGGTCGTAGTGGGCATGCACCGTAGCGGGACCAGCCTAGTCTCCAGGATACTCGATCAATCCGGGGTCATGATGGGCAAGGATTTGCAGGGCGACCACGAATCCCTCTTCTTCATCGGCCTAAACGAGTGGATATACGAGAACGCTGGGGCTAGCTGGGAGCGACCAGCCATCCTATCAGAGCTCACAGAGCACGAGCAAGCCATGGAAGCGGTCAACGAATATGTCTCCAAGAGACTCTCAAGCAGAGGCAGCAAGGCATACTCTGGCAAATACCTGAAGAAAGGAGTCTTCGACATGGAGGGCATGTGGGGCTGGAAGGACCCTAGAAACGGCCCGACGCTTCCAGTTTGGAAATCGATTTGGCCTAACATGAAGATAGTCCATGTTACAAGACACGGTGTCGATGTGGCGTCCAGCCTCAAGACTAGAAACTCAAGTCACTGGGAGGGAGATGTGAGTAGATTCAGGAAATGGCTTCCAACATACTCATGGCGGTCCAGTAAGTCACCCATTATGAGAGGACAGAGGTCATCCACAATGGAGGGCGCGCTGGGCTTCTGGTCTGAGCAAGTCGAGATGGAGAAGGGCATACTGAGCAACATCGAGGATAAGCACTCTGTCAGGTATGAAGACATCCTCGGTGATCCGAAGGAGTCCTTAACCAAGTTATACGAGTACCTTTCCATCGAATCAGACTCCCAAATGATATCATCCATAGAGGGCATGATTGACCCATCCAGGGCCTTTGCATACCGCGGGGATCCCGAACTCAACGAATTCTCCTCCAGTAATTCTGACATTCTAGCAAGGCACGGATATTCAGCTTGACCACTTTCCCTCGTACGAGACTAGAATACCCCTATAACTCGCAGACCCTCCAAACGCTTGATAAAATGCACATTCTGGTTCTATCACGCTCAACACTCTCCCATGGTTTTGGGGGCTTTGAGAGGCAGTGTGAGGATCTCTGCGAGGGATTTGTGAAGGCAGGGCACAGGGTAACGGTACTCACTACCTCTCGCCACGACGCTGTAGAAAAGGAGGAGAAGAACGGGTTCACGATTAGGTTCCTCTCGCCATCCACTCCCATGAAACTGTCGAAATCATGGTTCAAGGAATCTCTTTCCGTCGTCCGCGAGTTGCATGCCGAGGCCCCCATTGATGTGATTCACAGCAACGAGTTCGCAGCTAAGGGAATTATCCGGTGGGCTCGAAAGAACGCAATACCAATGGCTGTAGTATGTCACGGCTCTCTGAGGACAGAGCTACTCTCATTCTTATCCGCCGCCGACATGAGGCCTAGATACTGGCACTGGCTCCTTCTGACTCCAATGCATCTGATCAGAAGGTGCATTCTCTGGGAGATTCCGATGAGGAAGGCATCCAGATCCATCATTCTAGTATCTCCCACCCTTAAGAGGGACTTCTCAGCATATTCCAAGGGGAAGGTACGGGTCATTGAGAACGGGATAACCCTACCCGACCCGCCTAAGAGGAGGGCATCTAGTGACAAGTTGAGGCTTCTGTGCACAGGAAGAGCAGACAAGCAGAAGGGATTCCAGACAGCAATCAGGGCAGTCTCTAAGATGGAAGACGTCCCTCTTCATCTAGACATAGTTGGAACAGGCCCCTATTTTGAAGACTTGAAGGCAATCTCCACCCATCTAAACGTCGATGATAGGGTTACCTTCCATGGTAGGGTGGAAGACGACGAGCTGTCGAGGATATACTCGTCAGCCGACGTCTACCTGATTCCTACAACGAGGTACGAGGGATTGCCGTTGGCTCTCTTGGAAGCCATGTCCCACGGCATTCCTACCATCTCCTCTGACATCGGCGGAAACTCTGATGTCATTACTCATGGCAGTGACGGGCTCTTCATTAAGCCGGGCGATCTTTCCGAGCTGATTGAGGCGATTCATAGACTTGAGAGCGACCCCGTCGAGAGACATGCAATATCTGAGGCCGCTAGAGCCACAGCAGAACGCAGATTCGACAAGCATAGAATGATCAGCGAAACCTTAGAGGTGCTAGAGTCAATAGCAGGCTAGGACTAGCCACTTCCGTTTGATTGAATAGTGCCCTGCTTCTCCAAGAAGGCATGGTGAATGTCGCTTCCGTGTTACTAGGTGACTTTCAAGACTCGCTGGTAGACGTTTTTGGCTCTTCAGGAGGATGGCTAATGGGCCATGCGATCGTTCTTTCCATGGTGGCCCTAATCGTGCTATCAATCAGGAACAGGGATCACATAGTCAACGAGTCCGGGTATGGCAGAGAACACTTCTCTCAGGCGACAGCAGTCGTCTTGATGACAGGGTTGCAGTACGTCTTCTACA
This sequence comes from uncultured Candidatus Poseidoniales archaeon, assembly GCA_964016345.1. GTDB lineage: Archaea > Thermoplasmatota > Poseidoniia > Poseidoniales > Thalassarchaeaceae > MGIIb-O5. The sequence goes on from CAXHFM010000030.1 coordinate 9,099, forward strand.
CCGGAAGCTTGGGTTTCCCAGGGACCATGTCGATGGTACTAGGGATTACAGGGGCGCTTTCGGCTCTATGGATGATAAATGTCCTCGAATGACTAGTCCTCGTCCCAATCGGCATCTCCTCCCGACCTCCTCCTTAGTACGGCCACCAACGAAACGAGCAGTATCAATCCACCAAGGATCCCTCCGACAACCTCTTTATTTTCCATAGCTAGATCTGTTAGTGAGCTATTTCCATCCAGCCCAATCGCCCCTAGGGATAGTCCCTGAGGGTCTACATTCACACTGAGTGAGGGAGTATCAGACGAGCAGGACGATGGGGCAACCGACCCCACACCATCACCATCGCCATCATTGTCTATCAGAACAATGCACCCGTTCCATGCACTAGCGAGGTTAGAGGGGGTGGAAACCTGAAACTGGCAGTTGCTCCCCCCTCCTCCAGCTTGAACCTGGAACTCACACGGGGCGCTTTGGTCCTCAAACCCAGATGGCCATGCAGATGACATCGACCCCTCCTCTATCATGATCAAACTATATCCAATCGAGAAATCGGTGTTGGATTGGCACACGAATGAAGCGGCAAAAACCACAGGATCTCCTGCGTCAATGCTCCCACCGCCCTGCCCCATCATAACTTCACACACACCGAAACTCATCACCTCCACATTGACAACGGCCTCCTCTTCGGAGGTAAAGGCTCCAACGTCAATCCCATTGGCCTGTGTTACCTTGGCCGTTATATTTACGTCGAATGAACCCTCATGATGAAGCTCGGTCGCTCTGACCACCACCTGGATATCAGCCTCCTCGCCAGAACCAATCGTTACTGATGCCGGAGCAGCGAACTCGAAGTCGCCCTCCTCGCTTCCCGTGCCAATTTCTACCGACTCGCTATGGATAGAGGGGTTCTCCAGCGTGCAATAGACAATAGTTGACCTAACAGCTCCAGGCAACACCTCAATCGGATCCGGGTCATCACACGTAATCTCAATCGAAGGCAGTACTCCGATCTGGGCGGAAGAAACTGGCCCTATGGCCATCAGAATAATCATTGAGGCCATCAAAGCAGATAATGGGGGCCTCCAACTCATATGCTAAACAGTTGACACTAACGGATAGATATTCTCATCCACAGTGCCGAAAATCATGATATTTCTACTCAAAGGATTCATTGCGACGCCGTGGCTCGCCGTGCCATGAGTGACGGAGCGGGCAAACCCCCTGTGGTCATAGTGAAGGAGCAGACTAACGTCACTAGTGGTACAGACGTGCAGGAGAAGCTCATCGCAGCATCGGAGGTTTTTGCCAATCTTCTGAAGCCCACCTTCGGGCCAATGGGCCTTGATAAGATGCTCTACAAGACAGACGGAAACACAGCAGTCACCAACGACGGAGCAAAGATAGTTTCGGAGCTCTTGGTGAAACACCCAGCGGCTAAGATGCTAGTCTCAATGTGCCAGTCGCAGGAGGAGGCCTGTGGTGACGGCGTAACAACAACCATGCTTCTCTGCGGTGCCCTGCTTCAGGAGGCTCAGACCCTCTTGAGAAAGGGACTCCACCCTCTCACGATCATTGAGGGGTACAGGAAATCAATGGAAGTATCATTGAATATGCTAGATGAGATAGCCACGCCACTGAACAAAGATCTCCTTCTCTATGTGGCCGAGACAGCCATGATAGGAAAGGGGGCAGAAAACGCTCTTCAGCTTCTATCAGGACTGGTAGTAGAATCACTGGGCATTGTTTCTGAGAATGTCGAGGAAGCAGGCGCAGAGAACGTATCAATGTTCAAGTCCGGCAGGGGATCGCTGAGTGACTCCTCCTTGATCAGAGGGGTAGCATTCAGAAGGAGAGTGCCTATGGACAATCTCCCAAACAATCTCGAGGACGCAAAGGTAGCGATAATTGGAGGAGATCTCAAAATCAGGTCGATGACAAGAGACGCGCAAATCAAAATATCATCTGCGGGGCAACTAGACTCTTTCGTCAATGCGGAGCAAGCAAGGAAGGAGGATATAGCAAATAGAATTCTAGCCACCGGCGCGGATGTCATTCTATGCGGGGGGGAGATTGATACCGAGATACTTCACATACTGGCCGATAATGAAATACTCGCGATAGCACAGCTAGACGAATCGGAACTCAGGAACTCCGCCGATGCCACCTCATCCTTGATTATCGACTCTATCCTTGATGCATCACCCAGTGATCTGGGGGAATGCGGATCGTTAACATGGGAGAGAAACGAGTCGTCTGACATGGTTGAGGATATCATAAGAA
>CAXHFM010000031.1:0-11308 GCA_964016345.1 uncultured Candidatus Poseidoniales archaeon
TGCACGTAAGTCTCGTGGGCTCGGAGATGTGTATAAGAGACAGTACCAGAACCAGTGAGGATGATTGCCCTGCAGGTGGGGTCTTCCATCAGAGATTCTATTTGTCTGACTAATGGTTTGAAGTTTTTTGGGTTGAATGTATTTCTAGAAACTTCTGGTGACATAGTGAGGATCGCAACCCCTGCATCTTGACGCTCTACGGTTGAAGACATGATTGTCGAATAGGGGACTCATTATTGAACTCCATGAAGGTGATAAGTCTAGACTCACTGGGATGTATATGATTACGCGAGACGCCATATACATCGATGGCAAGTGGGTTCCTGCCAGTGGAGGAGAAAAAATTGAGGTTATCAATCCAGCTACAGAGGAGATAGTCGGTACTGTTCCTGTCGGGACGGAGGATGATATCAATGATGCAATTTTAGCTGCAAGATCGGCTTTTCCATCGTGGTCTAAGTCTAGCATACAGGAGCGTCAGGGATATCTGAATGCCATCTCTGCCGCTATCTCTGAGAGAAGAGATGAGATTGCTGAGGTAATCACTTCCGAAGTTGGTACTCCCATCAATTATTCGAAAATGGCCATGGTTGGAACTCCCAGGGTGGTTGCTAGATCGTATGCTAAGATTCTTGACTCGTTTGAATGGGAGGAGGAAGTGAGAAATTCTCTTATCGTCAAAGAGCCAATTGGAGTAGTTGGGATGATTACGCCATGGAATTTTCCACTTCATCAGATAATAGGAAAGGTCGCACCTGCATTAGCTTCTGGTTGTACAATGGTACTGAAACCATCCAAGGAGGCCCCATTAAATGCATTTATTCTTGCTGATATCATACATGATTGTGGACTTCCTAAGGGAGTGTTCAATCTGGTCTCTGGGCATGGTAGGCAAATTGGGAAGTCTATTTCTTCGCATCCAGAAGTGGATATGGTGAGCTTTACCGGTTCGACTGCAGCAGGTGTCAGTGTCTCAAAAGAGGCATCAGAAACCATAAAGAGAGTGACACTGGAGCTTGGTGGAAAGAGTGCAAATATTATTCTCGATGATGCTGACATGGTAAAGGCCGCTAAAATGTCAATTTATTCTTGTTTCAACAATTCCGGACAGGAGTGTTCATCATTAAGTCGCCTTCTTATTCCATCTAGCCATAGTGAAGAGATAATAGAAATTATTTCTAGCACAATGGAGAGGTATTCCGTTGGTGATCCGATGGATGAGTCAATTAAGTGTGGGCCGATGGTTTCTGAAAGTCAGAGGAAGTCTGTCAGCGGATACATTTCCAAAGGCATCTCTGAAGGGGCGACTGTTATTTCTGGGGGCCTTGGAACACCTGAAGGGGTTTCAAGGGGATTCTATGTCAAGCCGACTGTTTTCGCGGACGTAACTAGGGAAATGACTATCTTCAGAGAGGAGATCTTTGGCCCTGTACTTTCGATAAGCACCTATGAGACAGAGGAGGAGGCGATAATCTTGGCAAATGATTCTGACTATGGCCTCTCAGGTGGTGTCTGGTCGGGAGATGAAAAGCGTGCTATTCGTGTAGCCATGGCCATGAGGACAGGACAAGTTAGTATCAATGGAGGTGCTTTCAATGTCAGTGCTCCATTTGGAGGATACAAGCTTTCTGGGAATGGCAGGGAGCTTGGCTCACATGGCCTAGAAGAGTTCCTTGAAATCAAGGCCATCCAAAGATAGGAAAATTTGGATTAGTTTCCTACCCACTCAGCATCCTTTCGTTCAAGGAATGCTTGAACTCCAATCTCCTTATCTTCCGTATCAAAAAGAGCGACAAACTCTGATCTTTCGGTTAGCACACCCTCACTGAATGGAAGTTCCAATGACGCGCGGATTGCCCTCTTTGCGACCTTGGTTGTGTAAGGTGATTTCTTTGCGATGGTTGTTGCCAGATCCATAGTCACATTTTCTAGTTCCTCTGGCATGACCACCTTATTCACCAAACCGATTTCAAGTGCCTCTTTTGCAGTAATCATCTCTCCTCCTAAAACAATCTCCATTGCTTTGCCATATCCTACAAGTCTGCAGAGTCTCTGTGTTCCGCCGCCTCCTGGAATTAGTCCTAAATTTATCTCCGGCTGACCGAACATTGACCTGTCTGATGATATCCTGATATCACAGGATAGCGCAAGTTCTGTCCCTCCTCCCAGGGCGAACCCATCAACCATAGCAATTGTCGGTTTAGATAAATTCCAAATTGCCTCCCATGCGTTGTCTTCGAAAAAGGGCCTAACATCATCAGAATTCTTGCCTGAAAATTCCGAGATATCCGCACCGGCTGCAAATGAGTTAGGCTTCTTTCTCTTTCCTTCTGGAGGTTCTAATGGTGGAGCACCTCTGATGATCACGCATCTAACTCTATCATCTGTATCTACCCTTTTACACTGTTTTTTTACGGAGAGATGTATTTTTTCATTGAGAGCATTCAGTTTCTCAGGCCTATTTAGGGTCCACACTGATACAACTCCTCCGGAGGGACTTGAGCCTTCAATCTCAACATCCGTCACCAACAATACGTCATCTTCCATAGTTACCGCAGGCATGGATGTGGTTTGAACGTATCATTGACCATCTTCTGAATTAGGAATGGGAGGGAGCGGTGGCATCCCGGGAGGAGGGAGGGGTGGCATCCCGGGAGGAGGGAGGGGTGGCATCCCGGGAGGAGGGAGGGGTTGTGCATGTCCAGAAGTATCATCAACTGTTGACTGTATTATCTTCTCAGGAATCTCCAGGGGAGCCCTAATCATCAGTACTCTGCCTGAGTCTATTCTGAAGTAGGTTATTCCAAGTGGCTTTCCGGTATCTGGGTTTTCTGGCTCTTCGAAGACCTGAATGTCATGTTCGCCTTCTCTGAGTATAGTTGCTAGATCTTCGCCATCCTCAGCCTCTGACCACTTCCTAGCCATGGATGCCTTCCTTTCGGCGAGCTTCATCCTCCTTCTCCGTTCGATATCAGAGAGCATCTTTTCCCTCTTCTCTCTCCTCTGGGCGATGAATCCTTCAATTTCTTCTTCTTCATCGGAAACTGCATCCCCCTTTGCGACGTATTTCATAGCTATGTTCGTGCCTTCAGGAAGTGTAGGAAACGGATCTATTGGACTATTGTCCTCTGAAAATTGAGGGTTTATTGTAGGAGGAGCCATGGCAGGAAGAGTGGGGGGAGGCATCATGACGGGAAGAGGGGGCAATGGCATCGTCAGAGATGTGGGGGGCCTTCCTCTTGATCTTCTCATTTCAGATTCCTCCTTATCAGACAACTCTACTGATTCATCCTCCAACTGTTTCAATACAGGTTCAGGAGAAGGTTCGGAAGATTGGGGGTTCTCCGTGGCAGGAATGATCATCCTCTCACGGCCAGTAAAAATTAGAAGAGATGCTAGGGCAAGGAGAACTGTTCCTCCTGCTATTCTTTGTGTTAAATCGACCTCCCCCTGGAGGACCATAAAGAGTATTGAGCCTATGATTAGAGCTGTCCAATTGATCAGTCTTGTTAGAGAAACCATGCCACTCCCAGTCCTGACAGAGGGGGGTATGACTTCACATTGACGGGGGAGTGATGGCCTCGGATAGCGCCTTCAGTGATTTTCCTCTGTGCGAGAATTTTGATTTTTCTGATTCATTCATTTGACCGAATGACACTCCCTTTGATCCATAGGGGATAAAAATAGGGTCATAGCCGAAACCGCTTTTTCCGGATATCTCTCTACTTAATTCCCCTCGACATACTCCAGTTCTAACTATTCTCTTACCATTTATCTCTAGGACACTCACTGCCCTGTACTCACAATGTCTAATTCCTTCTTCACTCATAAGTTTTAGAATTCCATTAAGTCCAATTGTTTTGTAAATGTACGAAGAATAAACACCGGGAAAACCGTCCAAAGAATCAATGAATAGTCCTGAGTCTTCGACTAGAATCGCGCTGTCCGAAAGTTCTGATTCTGAAATCATACTGATTGCCTGATCGGATTTTGAAAGAGCTACTTCCATCAATTCTGAAGTCTGTGGTTCAATAAAATCTGGAGTTTTTCCCTCAATCAATAGAGGTTCGACAACGTGTCCCAGAGGTTCTAGATACTCTCTGGCCTCTTCTAACTTTTTCGAATTTCCTGTTGCGAAAATTATTCTCATTTTACTACCCCAAATATCTCACTCTGTTCCTAATTTGCATGAATCTTGTAATTACAGAATCAGGGCTATACAGCGATTCATCGGATGATAGTGAGCTGTATCCCATTAGTACATAATCCATCGCATCTACTAGCTCGGAATGACTCGCCGATAAGCATTCATTCAAAACTTGTAGATCCTGACCCATATGCTCCAATTCTGCAGAGATTCTGGATAGCCCGAAATCTAGTAACGAAATTAACCCATATTCATCGATCATGATATTATGGGTCGTTAAATCTCCATGAGAGAATCCTAGTTGATGTAGCTCTCTTATTTTCACACCTATCCCAAACATATCATCTACCCCCCTCGTTCCATCAACTAATGATTCATATATCGGATTTCCTTCTAATTTAGAGAGTACCATCCATCCCTCTTCTTGATTTATCTGAAGTAGCCTGGGCGCGGAGTATTCTACAATCTGTAATTTAGAAAGTACCTTTGCCTCTACTGTAATTCGACTCTTGGTCAGCCTAGAATCTAGTTCTATGTGCCTGTACCCTCTTCTTCTACGTGACTTCATCACTGCAGGAATGCCTAACCATAGGCCTGATCTTACACTGGCTTCGGCCCCAACATGAATCAACTCGGACTTTTCCCAGTATCGAAAATACGCGCCGGCCATAGCTACGGGAGGTCACATACCTTGAAAGCGATTCCACTGAAGCGTAGTACGGGTTAGCATATGCAGATGCCATCAGCACCTTCGCCAAAAGGAGTTGTAGAGCCAAAAATTTTCTCAGAAGAAGAGATCACTGAAGAGGCAAAAAGACTGTTTGAAGCAATCGGTCAAAACTCTCGATGGAATATGAGGATTTGTAGATCAATCTCACCATTGACGCTGGAAATTAATCAATTAAAAAAGCAGAAGGATGTTTTTCTGATAGCTCATTCTTATCAGACACCTGATATTGTCTATGGTGTTGCTGATTCGGTATCTGATAGTTACACCTTATCGAAAGCCGCAAGAGATGCCCCCCAGGAGACGATCCTTTTCTCAAGTGTAAGATTCATGGCTGAGACTGCCAAGATAGTCAGTCCTCACAAGACAGTTTTACATCCATCCCCTGAAGCTGGGTGTTCCTTGAGTGATGGGATATCTCCAGAAGACGTGATTAAATTAAAGCAAAAATATCCAGGAGTGCCGGTTGCATGCTACATTAATACTACAGCTTCAGTAAAAGCAGAATGCGATGTCTGTGTAACTAGTAGCAACTATCTGAAAATTTGTGAGAGGCTCCCCGGAGATAAGGTAATTTTTGTCCCTGATAGATTCATGGGAAAACACATCCAAAAACATCTAGAAGGTAGTAAAGAAGTGATTATTTTCGATGGTGAGTGCGAAGTTCACGCTGAGTTCACTGGAGAAAAGGTAATTTCTTGGAGAGAAAGGATGAGTTCCTCAGGAGTGAACCTCAAAGTACTAGCACATCCGGAATGTGATGCAGGAGTTTTAGAGGAGAGTGATTTTGTCGGCAGTAGTGAGCTTTTGATGAAGGAGGCAATGCGATTGGCGTCAGAAGGGAGTCCTGATATCATGTTGATTACAGAGTGTGGGACTGCTGAGAGAGTGCTTGCTGAAAGTGAGCATGAAATAAACCTCCTAGGGGCCTGTGTAATGTGTAAGCACATGAAGAGGACCCAGTTGGAGGATATTTTACAGGCACTAAGAGAGCCTGAGCCTGAACAAATAATTGAGATTGACGAACACATTATCGAGCGAGCAAGGAAATCCCTCAGTGAAATGTTCAGACTAGCTGAGTAGCCTAGTCATCTTTCAGACTGTTTCTGCCTTGCCCATGTGAATACTAATGGGATTAACAGAACTACCGATGTCTGCAATATTACGGAGGAATATGGTTCAAACGTCTCCTCGAGATCATACCATTTCAACTCAGCTTCCCCGTTACTTCCCGTTTCAATCCATCCAACTCCTCCCAAAAGAGCCTGTGGACTAGAATGGCTTTCATCTTCATCGAATGTAAGTTGCTCGGTCTGATTTGATTCTATTTGATAGATGAAGACTTGATTTGCCTCCGAATCATCTGAATTGACCGACCCTGGCTCGAACCTTGGGATTTGGAGGAATGCAACATTACCGTTCCCTATACTAGGGGAAGAGGATTCCCAAATTGGAGTTGAAATCATGATCTGCATACCAGAAACTGTATCTGCGAAAACGGTCCTATTTATGGGACCCACATCAACTACTGCGACAATTAATTGACCATCGACTGCAATATCGACAACGTTAGAAATTGAATAATTTATTTCAACACCGGACTGCTCAGACAAAAATTCATCCTGATCGATTTCAGCAATAACATCCAGATATACGGCTGTTGTTGAGCTGGCATTAGTAAGGGATGATGTATACACTGTAGGGCCTGATGTATCATTATTAATTGACCAAGCGATGGAGTTCCCGGAGACCTCTAACGTGTCTACATCCCCGTCTATTCCATCTAATCTAGATGTTTCTTGTTCCGAGTTCATCGTAAAGATACCGTCGTCGGTTAACATTATGATAAGTGGGTTCCCATTTCCATCATATCCTATATCACAAAAAACAACCTCAAAATCTATATTTTTCGAGAAGATTGGAGCATAGGGATTTCCTGAAGATTCTAAGTCATATAGGTCCATCCTAGTCTGATTATTTAGTAAGAGATACGACCCTGAAATAGACACATTTGGCTCCTCAAACCAGTCAGGTCCAGAGATTATTACCCCATTTCTCTCCTCTAAACTAGTATTTAATGCCGTAATCTCGATGTCGTTTATTCCATCCAGTTTGGGATCTACTTCTATTCCGATTAGCCAATCTTCCGACCCAGCGGTAGAGGTTGGCCATTCGACGCCTTCGACGGGAAACTCTTGGTGTGTGGCATCCCAGAGAAGCACAAAGCCCGTAGAAAGTAGTAGGGCCGCGATAAATACACTTGTCTGCTTACTCCCGGGTTCCTTGAGTGGTGCAAACTTATTTCTTACATAATTTCTGGAGCCTCTCAAAAAATCCTTTGGATCATCAATAAGCTTTGCAATCTTTCTAGTGAACAGTCTTTCATCGGCAATTGTCCAAATCCCTTTATGAGTCCTCTCAGTAACTGAAACAGCCGCAATTGCTACTATCATCCCCCCAATTATGTCTATGGCCCAGTGGATTCCAAGATAAATTATAGAAAAGGCCGTTAAGGCTAGGAAAATTACAAGAAATCTGCGAAACCTTAGCCATCTACCATCTTCATCCCACCTAGTCATAGTCAGCCATATGGCAAAAGGGAGACCAATGTGTAGACTAGGCATTCCATTAGTGAACGGATCTATGCGTGTGAACCAATTATGGATTTCAGGAGTTAGATCATAGGCAACCGTATCCATGAGGGGAATGTAGTCTCCAGTCACTCTCACATTGAAGAATAGATAGAATGGTATAGCAAGAATATAGACCCAGAACATCGATAATGAGACCCTGTCAGCCATATGACGGTCATCGAAGTAGATTGGGTAGACAAATGATGCAAATGTTGCGGTCATAAATCCCATGACATAGAAGTGAGTTAGGACGATGTCCAAGAGGTCATTCCTAAAGGCCTCCTGTACCCAAAGTACGATATCTCCTTCGATAGCATAGACATAGGGAGTCATGTCCAACTGTGTGTTTGCCATCAGTATTCTATCCATGCCATCCAAGATATCCTTCCATAGATATACTGAGAATACCACAATCATGTGCGCCCAATATCTTCGGAACATATCTATGAAGCCTTCAATTCTAACCTTGGCATAGGGGGGCTTGAAGATGGGCATCATTGCGATGCTGACTAGAATAGCACCTGTTATCCAAGTGATGTAGATCCCGCTTCCTACTGCCATTTCAATACCTTCCGAGAAGCATATTTGAAATGAATTCGACCCTTAAAATGGTGATTTCAGGTGATCTTTACTTGATGTGTGTCGCCCTTTTCCAACGACAAAAGTATCTTCTCGACGACCTTGCTGAAAGATTGTGCAGTTTCTCCTTCTGGCTCTGCTACAATTCTATGAACGCCATCATCTCCCCCCCTTACAACTCCAGGATCAAAGGGAAGCCTGCCCAAGAAGGGGACTTCGAGCTCCATTGCCGAATCTTCCCCTCCTCCTGATTTGAATAGATCCAGAGTTACTGACCATTTTCCCTCGGGAGAGGCAGTGATATCGATGGGCACTCCCTTGGGGCCGATCACAGAGATCTGACTACCAGCGTCAGCTGTACCTGAAAGAGTGTATCCACTCATATTCTCGACAACACCAAGAACTGGGACTGAGATTGTTTTGGCGAAGTTGATTGATTTTCGACTATCCAAAAGTGCGACTTCTTGTGGCGTGGTAACTATGACCACTCCATCCAGATTAGGTAGAGTTTGGCTTACTGTAAGTGGTTCGTCTCCAGTCCCTGGGGGGAAATCTATCACGAGAGCATCAAGATCTCCCCATGCAACATCTCCAATGAACTGCTGGATAGCGCCGAGTTTTATCGGCCCCCTCCAAATTACAGGCTTGTCCGGGTCTTCAATCAGGAATGCCATTGAAATGACCTTTATTCCGTGGGGGCCTATAGCTGGAAATATCTGTCCATCCTCAATGTGTAACTCTGTCCCCTCAATACCTAGCATCTTAGGTACATTAGGACCGGTAATATCTATGTCCATTAATCCGACTTTCTTTCCCATTCGTGCCAGAGAAAGTGCGATACCTGTGGCTACAGTGGTCTTTCCGACGCCTCCCTTTCCAGAGAGAACCATGATTTTGTGACGGATTCCCTCGCTCATTTTTGACATTCTCATCTTTCTTTGCATCTGCTGGTAGGCCTGCTCCATCTGAGCTCTCTGATTCGAGTTAGCTTCCTCTTGTGGAGGAGAGTCGGGGGTATGATGAGACACGGGCGAATCTGCCATAGTACATGGCAAGAGCGCGTATACTTCAATGCTAGTCTGATTTAATTGTAATTGATTCTATTGGGAACGAGTTAATTTAGCACTATCAATTCGGAATTATGTGAAAGTGCTATTCGTATGTGTTGGGAACACTTGCAGGAGTCAAATGGCTGAAGCGATATGTAAGAGCCTTGGACACTCTGCTGATTCTGCTGGAACTCACCCTGGAAGTGAAGTCAATCCATATGCAATTATGGTATTGGAAGAGAAGGGAATAGAGTCAGCGGGACTTCGTCCGAAGTCGATAGATGATATCGTTACGGATGGCTATGACAAGATAATCAGCATGGGGTGTGGGGTTCACTGCCCGATTCTTCCTATTGACCATGACTGGGGGCTCGATGACCCTCACGGAAAGCCAATAGAAATTTACAGATCTACGAGAGATTCGATAATTGAGTTGCTAAGTGATTTGATTGAAAAGGGGACCGACGCTTAGAAAAGCGATTCTGCTTTCCCCACATTCACACGAGTGTAGTGTAGTGGTTATCACCCGGCGTTGCCAACGCCGGAACCCGGGTTCAAATCCCGGCACTCGTACCACTTTATGTGGAATTAGTCAAAGTCTGACTTCCTGATTTGCAAAATTATAGCCACCATTCCACATAGAAGGAGAGAGAATGATGTGACTATCACGATTGAAGACAAATTTTTCGAAAACCAGCTAGAGTCGTCGGAGCAACATTCAGAAGTATAGACTGAAAATATATGTCCCTGTTCTTCAGGTGGAGTGCTAGACAAGAAGATATCTGTGGCCCTTATTTTTATCTCTATTTCTCCCTCAGGAATGGTTGGTCTGACAGTGAATTCTAGAGAGTAAATTCCATCTCCAGCGAATCTATCTCCCGATGTTCCGTCATCTACCATAAGTAGCCATTGCTCGGACTTTCCTATCTCTGCGAGTCTGCCAATCTTTGCTTGAACGGAAGATACCCCATCATAATCGGAGATAGTCGCCTCGATGTGATGTGTAATTCGACCACCTTCTTCAGATACCATCACAGGGTGAATTACTTTTCCTTGGTCAGAAATCAGAGACTGGGGGGCCCCCTCTCTCCATACTTCCAGTAAAGATAGATTTGGATGTTCATTATCAATCCTAAACGCTGGGACTGATTCTGGTCCATTGGTTATTATTTCGGCTCCCTGAGAATCTGACATCCTTAGTGGGATCTCTCTCTCACCGGGTGCAATTGAGGTAGGGACGGAGAATACTCCTGACCACGTTCCCGAATACTCCGAAAAGTTTAGTGGAAAAAGATCCCCTCCTTGTCCCAATAGATCTACTGAAACCTCTGAAACCCCATGTCCATCAATGGCATCGACTGAAATTCCAATACTTTCTCCTCTGATAGCTGACGATTTAGAGAAGGAGACTGCGGTCACTCTAGGAGGTAGGTTGACGACACTAATTTCAGCTGTTTCAATAATTTCGACCCAGTAGTCTGTGATTGTAATAGGAATGGAAAAATCTCCAAATTCCAATCCCTCGTGGATAATTTGTGATGTCCAGACATCATCATGAATAGTGAGATCCCCTTTCAGACCACTATCAGAAAGATCTACCAGCCCCAGTCCAATTGAAGAAAGATCTGCGATAACTGCCACCACATCTGTATCTGCATCATTGACTAAGACCTCGATGTGAGATGCCCCTCCCTCAGTGTGCAATAACCCCTCTCTCAACCTAACCGATTCAAGCGAAGGAGGAGTGTTCTCGTCAGCAGTAATTATTGACGGATATAGAATCCTATCTACCTTTTGATATTCCTGGAAAGAAATATCATTTGATTGGTTTTCTCCGTCTGATTCTAGTGTTACCCACCTAGAAACCTCGTACAGGAGACCCGATAGCGGGCCTTCATTAACAAAAAATCCTGAAGCCAATGTCTCTTCAAAATCAAATCTTCCAGTCCATTCTGCTACTTCAACAATATGGCCATCCATCTCTTTCTCGATGATTGAATTAATTGTTACCTCAAGAGTATTGGAAGGATTTCCCAATAGAACAAACATATCTCCCGGAACCACTATTTGGGGAGATTTTCCACTCTCTCTTGATATCTGGTTAGAAATCAGTGAGCTAGCTTCTGGCCCTGTCTCTTATACACATCTCCGAGCCCACGAGACTTACGTGCAT
>CAXHFM010000032.1:0-10788 GCA_964016345.1 uncultured Candidatus Poseidoniales archaeon
TGCACGTAAGTCTCGTGGGCTCGGAGATGTGTATAAGAGACAGGGTTTTATCAAAGTAGGCAGAGATGGAATACTGAACTATCATTCACTTGCTGTTCCGTCTCCAGTTACTATCGGTTGTGATGGGGCTGAGACGATAATATTCGGATTGAGTGATGGCAGTATTTGTAATTCTGAAGGAGAGTTATGGGAAAAGGGAAGTGGATTGGTAACCTCGATCATCGGCATAGAGGACGGTTGGGCGAGCGGCGATCAAAATGGCCGAATTCTATGGGGCGAGAAAGAAATTGAGTTGAATAGTGAAGTATTAACAATGGGAGTTGCACCAAACGGTGTCGACCTCTGGGTTCAGACCTGGGACGAAAAGACGAGATTCTTATCAATATCACCCGCAGGGGTTTACTCACATATCTTTGAACACCCAGGAAGAATTGTGGTTTGTGGTTTCAAGGAGGATGCCATAGTTTTTGGAGATGAGGATGGAAGGGTGTTCCTGGTAGAAAAAAGATATGAGAATAGATTTGCTGAGGGGGATATTGAGCTAGGAGATCGGGAAGGGGAAAGAAGTCTCCTGATGGAACGTTTGAGAAGGCTGAGGGAATGAATATTTACAGTGGAAATTAACATTATCTGACCTCTATTTCCACTGTAAACGTGTTACTGAACGAAAGGTTTATTTGCCGCCGCTCGCCCTGTTGACTTTGCCGCTCCGGGGGAGTGGTGTGGGCGCGCTTCGGCAAACCCGCGGGCCACAACAACTGATCCGCTTAGTCGGAACGGTAAAACCGCGCTCTGAAAAGAGTGCGGGGAAAAGCCGAATCACCTGTGGGTGAATAGGCAGCAGTAGAACCAATGTGGGAAAAATCGGACGCAAGGAAGGGAAAGAAGCAATGGGGAAAGCTGGGGAAAACGGAACCGAACCCTTAGGGGGGAAAACACAAACCGTACCAGAAAACCATACTGCAAAGGTACACGAAGGAAGGAAAGGCATTCAGAGATGAATGTAAGTCTGGAGCACGAGTGCGGGGAACGAAGTGGAGATAACTGGACGTAAGGAAGGGGAAGAAAGCTTAGGGAAACGCACCGGGAACAAGAGCAGGGAGACCTGTGGAGGACCGGTACCGATCGAGAATCAAAATGGTGACACTAGCCATGGAGTGAATCGAGAAGGGCGACAGGGGAGCAATTCCCTGGGGGATATTACCCAAAAGTCCAGAAAAATGGCAAAGGAGCCCCTGTGGTTCCAGAGTCGTCTACCCGGGAAATCATCTCCTTTGGAGATGAGGAACCGGACCCTGCGGAGTACGCAGGGGGGAAAGCTTCCCCAAGCAGAACCCCCTGCTGCTCCCACTTTTGGCCTTTTCAAAAATATTTTCTCTGGGATAAGCTCTAACTATTTCCTGTCATTGACTCTGGTCTGACCCACTTATCAAATTGTTCTTCAGTGACCAGCCCCAATCTCAATGCACTCTCCCTGAGTGTTAGGTTATTCTGGTGAGCGTCCTTGGCAATCTTCGCAGCGTTATCGTATCCGATGTGGGGATTAAGAGCGGTTACCAACATCAGAGAGTTCTCCAGATGCTCGGAAATCTTCTCCTCATTAGCAACTAATCCATTGACACACTTTGAAGCGAAAGAGCGACAGCTGTCTGACAAGATTGTGATTGAATGGAGTAAGTTATGAATCATCATAGGCTTGAATACATTCAATTCGAAATTACCTTGGCTCCCTCCTATCGAAATAGCTGCATGATTGCCTATAACTTGACAACATACCATCGTCATAGCCTCAGACTGTGTGGGATTGACCTTTCCCGGCATAATACTGGATCCTGGTTCATTGGCAGGCAGGGATAGTTCGCCGATTCCGCATCTAGGGCCAGAACCAAGCCACCTTATGTCGTTTGCAATCTTCATTAATGAAACTGCAAGTGTGTTTAGTGCTCCCGAAGCGGAGACAATTGCATCATGGGCTGCTAACTGGGAAAACTTGTTCTCGGCACTGATGAATGTCAGGCCAGTTTGTTGGGAAATACTGGTGGCAACTTTTTCTGAGAAGTCGGGATGAGTATTCAATCCAGTTCCGACGGCAGTTCCCCCTAACGCTAGTTCGAATAGGTCGGTCAATGCAAACTCTATCCTCCGAATATCAGCATCCAGCATGTATACGTATCCTGAGAATTCTTGACCGAGAGTAAGGGGCACTGCATCCATGAGATGTGTTCTGCCAATCTTGACAATTGGAGAAAACTCCTGCGCCTTGGCCTCCAAAGCGTCCCTTAGATTGTGCACTGAAGGAAGTAGTTGATTCGTGATTTGCTCAGCTGAAGATATATGCATTGCCGTCGGAAACGTATCGTTACTAGACTGTCCCCTGTTAACATGATCATTTGGGTGGACGGGTGTCTTACTTCCCAATTCTCCTCCTGCGAGCTCTATTGCCCTGTTTGCGATCACTTCATTTGCATTCATATTTGTTTGAGTCCCTGATCCTGTTTGCCAGATCCTGAGTGGGAAGTGTCCATCAAGACTTCCTGTAATTACCTCATCACATGACGAGGAAATCAGAGAAGCGATGTTGTTGTCAAGCTGACCTAGTTGGGAATTAGTTTCTGCGGCTGCCTTCTTCAGAATCCCAAAGGCTCTAATGACTGCCCGGGGCATTAAGTCGTCGCCGATATCGAAGTTCTCAAGGGATCTAGCTGTCTGTGCTCCATAATATCTATCTGCAGGTACGACTACTTGTCCCATTGTATCAATCTCGACTCTATCTTCTTCTGGATTCGCCCTAGCAGATCTTTGATGAGATGGGGCTTCGTTAACCTCTTGATAAGAGTCCCTTGATGAAAGGCCATCTTCAATCATCTTAGAAATTGTAGCGGATCTTCCCCTAGTCTTACCCTTGCCCACTCTACGGTCTAGCTTCCTAGCGGTTTCCTCTGGAATGCTAATACTGATTATCCTACGATCTCCTACTCGGTGCTTTGCCATATATTTGGCATTAATTACTTATTAATAAACTCTATGATAGATTATTAGTATAACGTTTTACTAATGTCTCTCAACCTTGATTATCTTTTGAGGATCGTATGGCCTGTCCCCTGGTTGAGTATCGCAGTTCTCGATCTTGTGAACATTTTCCATTCCTTTTACGACCTTTCCGAATACGGCATGATTGCCGTTTAACCATGGTGTGGGGACAGTGGTCAGGAAGAACTGGGAGCCACCTGTGTCGCGACCGGCATTAGCCATAGAGAAAAGTCCCGGAGTATCGTGGCTCTTAGCGAGTGCTGAGGCTTCACAAGGAATCTTCCAACCGGGACCCCCAGTTCCAGCTCTTCCATTGTGCGGGTCTCTAGAATGAGGGCATCCTCCTTGAATCATGAAATCTTTGATTACCCTGTGGAAATGTAGTCCATCATAGAACCCATCATCCACAAGTCTGAGGAAGTTTCCTGTGGTCTCTGGACAGTCTTCGGTAAAGAGTTCGATATCTATTGGTCCCGCGCTTGTCGTCATTCTAACTATGGTAGGCATGGGTTAAGCGGGTGACAAGCGGTCCAATAGTGTAACGTTTGAAAACACCGTATTTTGTGATGTACAGATACCTTCCTAGGCGATGATAGATCCGGGTAAAACACTCTCTGGGAGTTCCAGCAGTCTGACAGTACCATCTGGATCCAATGCACCAAGAATCAGAAACTGGCTGATGAAACCAGTGGGAAGAGTCTTGTCGCCGAGGTTTATTGCACCCACTACTTTCCTACCAATTAAATCATGTCGTGAATAGTTGGTTATCTGTGCTGAGCTCCAGAGCTTTCCGACCGCTGGTCCAAAATCAACTTGAATCTTGTATGACGGCTTCCTCATTTCCGGGAACTTCTGGACATCAATGATTACTCCTGATCTCAGATCTAGGTCAAAATAGGCAGATGCTCCGACATAATCCTTCATTGGGTGTTTCTCGGGAGAATATGGAGTTCCTTCCGGATCTATGATATGTTGGCTCAATCAATCACCTGTAATATTTGACCTTAGTAACAGTGGCATTAGAGGTATTCCAGCAGTTTTGAATGCTTCAATTCCTCCCTCCTCTCTATCAAGAATGGTAATGCATGCTGCTACTGTACAACCCATTGAATTCAAGATCTCAGCCGCTTTCAACGCTGATCCCCCAGTGGTGGTGACGTCTTCGAGTAATACCACCTTATCTCCTGATTTGATGGTCGAGCCTTCTATTCCTGGTGGATTCCCTGTCTTTCTACCTCCTCTGCCCTTAGGCTCCTTGCGAACTATGAATCCTCTAATTTGTGAGCCTTTACGGGCCTTAGCGATTGCGATAGCTGTTAGGGGAACAGCCCCTAACTCCAAGCCACCAACGGCATCTACACCACCCATGTCTTCAATTTTTTCATGAATTAAGACCCCAAGAAGGTGAGCACATTCTGGATTCATCATCACTGGTTTCATATCAAAGAAATGAGGACTCTGCCTGCCACTGGCTAAGGTGAATAGGTCATTGGGGGAGTGAAGGTATGCCAAATCTCTCACCCTGTCAATAAGGAGTAGCTTTGCTTGAGCGGCTGAAATCGACTGCATATCCGACTAATCCGAGTAATGGTAATCGAATGAAGCTTCGGTAGGTAATTAGCCATCGAGTGTGGAAATACGGTCAATGTTCTTGAACGGTCTAGTCTGTTGGACAGCTATTAGCGCGGGGCTTAGTTATGGTTGACCAACGTGAATCTGTGTCGGGCTATGATTCAGATAGGCTTTCATCCGAAGTTGAATCCTACCAGGAATGGCTTGATCTGAGGACTCAGGAAGTATACGACATAGCTCTCCAAGCCAAGGCGAAGGGTCTTGACTTCAGCACTGAAATAGAAATCCCCAGAGCTGCAGATTTGGCAAGTAGGACTGAGAAACTTCTAGAGGAGTATCTGAAGGGACTAGAGATAGAGAGTGACCTTCGAGCAATACTGCTGAAAACTGACAGAGAAAGCGCATCTATCCAGATTGCGGTTAGTGTGGCAAAACGGATGTATGAGCGTGACGGAGATCTAAGAGAGGCAATAGATTGTGGACTCAGGGTGGGCCTAGCTGTACTTACAGAAGCTGTTCTTGTAGCGCCTCTGGATGGCATTGGTGCGGTCAGAATTCTCAATAATTCAGATGGCTCGGAATTTCTATCTATTGATTTCTGCGGACCAATAAGAGCCGCCGGAGGAACTGCTCAAGCCTTGTGTGTTCTAATTGGTGACATGATCAGACGTGAGCTTGGCCTAGGGAGATATAATCCATCCACCAGAGAGGTGGAAAGAGTAAAGGAAGAGTTTGGACTGTACAGAGTTGGGCTCCAGTACAAACCTCCTCCCGAGGAAGTAGAGGTAATCGTTAGGGCATGTCCAGTAATGGTTAACGGAGAGGAGACTGAGAAGCAGGAGTGTGCTGGATTCAAGGAGGTCAAGAACATACAGAATGAGAACGGTTCATTCAGGACTAGGGTTCGAGGTGGAGTGATGTTGGTTATCGGTGAGGGCTTATGCCTCAAAGCTCCAAAAATTGTCAAGCACACGGAAAGGATGGAGATTCCTGGATGGGGATTTATCTCTCAGTTTGCTAGTAAGGGAAAGAGCGATGAGGGCGAGTCTGATAGCTTCAAAAGTAGGCAAATTCCGGAGATTTCAAGATATATGGATGATGTGATTGCTGGAAGACCTATCTTTGGAGAGCCTGGTGAACCTGGTGGATTTAGGCTTAGATATGGGAGAAGTAGAGCTACTGGGTTAGCTGCTGCTGGGTTGAATCCAGTATCGATGGAGGCCGCAGGGGGGTTTCTATCGGTTGGAACTCAGATGAAGATTGAGCGACCTGGTAAGGCTTGTGCGGTTACTCCCTGTACTGATATTGAGGGGCCGATGGTAGTTCTTGATGATGGTGATTTCAGACGTGTACAGACCCTAGATGAGTGGAAATCGATTCGAGATAGAGTGGTTTCTGTTTGGGATAATGGAGAGATTCTGATGGGTTTCGGCGAATTTCTAGAGAACAACAAGAATCTGGTTCCCTCGGCTTACAATAGAGATTGGTGGGCGGCGGACCTTCTGGATTCATTGGATCATCCCCAGAAGGTCTCAACCTTTGCAGAAATTATGAGTGTCGGACTTGATAGTCTGCCCAAAGGGCTGCCGTTTAATGGCGCAATAAAACGAGGAGGAGAGGATGCTCTTAAGAGGGAGTGGCGGAAGCGAAAATGGTACCTTTTCTTGAGAGATATAGATTTGACTTGGCAACAGTCCAAGAGAATTTCTGAGGCTTTTGGGACAGCAGTCCCTCCTCCTTGGAATCTATGGTGGTCTGATCTTCCGATTTCAATCACTAAACCTCTTATTCAAGAATTGGTTGGGTCAGAAATTGAAGAAGGTGCCTTGAAGATAAGTGGGGCATCGAGAGATTGGGGCCCAGATTTTTTACAGGAAATAGACACAACAGATGAGCCGGACTTTGACAAGTGGCCCTCTTGGATGTCTGTTAGAAATCATGGAATTGTAAAATCATGTCTTCTGACTCTTGGTTTGCAGCACTATCATGAGGCTGGAGATATAGTGATACTATCCAACTGGGAAGGCCTCTTGGAGGGATTAGGACTGATTATTGAGGAAGGCATGGTAGTTAGCTCCGTGGATGCAACATTGCACATTGACGATAGGCTACTAAGGGTTAGTGAAGCCAAGAAGGTAGTCCAATTTGAGGGCGAGAGAAAGAGTGAGTTGGAGCGTAGAAGGGGGCTTGCCAGAATACGGGCGACTACCCTAGCTATGCAACAAGGAAAGGGTACACTGGAGACAGAAGCGATTGGAGAAGAAGCCGCGCAGGAAATCTCTGATTTAGGCCCCGAGAATATAGCCTCTCTGAATAGGTCGATCTACTTATTAGATGATCACATTGTTGATGGTTCGTTGTGGCTAGTTAGAAAGCTATCCTCAATGAGATGGGAGGATTCTGCGACGTGTAGAATTGGAGCTAGAATGGGCAGACCGGAAAAGTCCGGGATCAGGGAGATGAAGCCGTTGGTCCACTCACTATATCCTATTGCCGAGAGTGGGGGGCCTCAAAGGCTCCTGGGGGAGGCGTCCTCCAAAGGAAGTATCAGAGTTCAGATGGGGCCGAGAATTTGTAGCAAATGTGGCTCAGAGTCTCCACATATCAGGTGTCATGTCAGACCTGACCCCAATGTGGCCAGAGAGTGTGGAGGAAGAACGGAGGTCCGCAAGAGTCGTGGAGGCAAAAGAAGGCGTCGAGGTGAGTTTACGACAGTCCCGGTCTCATCGGTTCTTGAAGTAAAAAGGAGAGCGTTGGGCTTGGACAAGCTTCCCTCGAAGATCAAAGCTGTAAAGGGACTGGTCTCGATAGGACAGTCCCCTGAACCATTGGAGAAGGGCATTCTGAGAGCTAAACACGGGGTTTCTGTGTTCAGAGACGGAACCTCAAGGTATGATATGAGTGATGTACCGGTAACACACTTCAAACCGGCAGAGGTCGGTACATCTTGGGAGGTTCTTGCTGAACTGGGATACACTCATGATATTCGAGGGAATATCCTGAAATCTGATAGTCAGATGTTGGAGTTGCTTCCACAGGACTTCATTCCGTCAATCAGGGCAAAGGAGCACCTTCTTGCCACTTGTAATTTCGTGGATGAGCTCCTAGTTAGATTCTACAAAATGGAGCCGTTCTACAATGCGACTAGTGAGACAGACTTAGTTGGAAGATTGGCCATCGGTCTTGCACCACATACTTCTGGAGGAGTATTATGTCGCTTAATTGGCTGGACTTCCTCATCTGCTGGATACGCACATCCACTTTTCCATGCGGCTAAGAGAAGAAATTGTGATGGCGACGAGGATAGCATAATGATGCTCATGGATGGTTTGCTAAATTTCTCTAAGGAAATTCTGCCCGCTGGCAGAGGGGGCAGAATGGATGCACCCCTGGTTCTGACGACTAGGCTGAATCCGATGGAAATAGACAAGGAGGCATTGAACGTGGATTGCTCATGGAGCTATTCTCGGGACTTCTACGAGGCTACATTGTCTCAACCCCACCCCAACGAAGCAACAGACTTAGTGGACCTTGTAAGCGACAGGCTGGGCAGTATTGGAGATCTGCGAGGATATGGATGGACACATGACTCCGGTGCCTTGGATTCTGGACCGGTGAATTCTGCATACAAGACGCTCGTGAGTATGACTGACAAGATGGGTGAGCAACTAGCGCTAGGGAGTAGGCTCAGGTCAGTCAGTGTAGATAGAGTGGCGTCGCAGGTCATTGAATCTCATTTCCTCCCAGATATGAGGGGGAATATGATGGCATTCACTAGGCAGAAGGTACGATGTGTAAAATGTGGGCACTCCTATCGAAGAATGCCTCTAGCTGGTAAGTGCGTGCAAAGGGCATCGGGAATCTCGGGCGGTCCAAGATTCTCGAGTTCAGATGACGGAGTTGCGACTTGTGGAGGAAATGTCGTATTAACAGTCTCTGAGGGGGCGGTCAGGAAATATATCCAGGTTACGAAAGAAGTAATGGAGAACTACGGAGTTGATGATTATACCAAACAGCGTGTTGGATGGATGTCTGATAGTGTAGACTCATTGTTCAATAATGATAGAGTTACTGTCATGACCCTGGAAGACTTCCTGTAATCAGTAGTTAATTCCCAGTGCCTGTAGAATAATTGCCATCCATCGTAATTTGACCAGTTTCTTTTCTTTTTCAGTATTTCCTGACCACCTGCCGACCTCTTTTGTATTAGTCCCTAACATGGTTATCCTCTCTACTGGAATTCCTAATGACACGGCTATACATGCTGCCCTATCGCCATCTGTGAAACCACCTGGATTGTGCATACCAGGTATCTCCTCAGTTGTCTGATGTGTCAATATCAGAGGGGACGGAGTGGGCGCGTTCTTTGCAATTTCCAAAAGGGCCCTCCAGTCATTCTCATTGTCCCCATGTGCGTGTAGGAAAACTGTTTTGCCCCTATTCACAGCCTCAATGGTGCCTTCTCCCCCGTCCGCATCTGAAACTATGAAAGCTAATCTTGACCATGCTCTCTCTGCTGTTGTCTCGGGTAAGAGGGAGATTACTCCGGCTGCCCCATCCGCAGCAATAAGGAGAGTTGGTGAATTTAGAGCATTAGTTAGTTCTTCTAGGTCTATTGCGGCACCTAGGATAGCAACATTTTGCTCTCTGAGAACAAGTCTCCTCTGAATATCTGCCACTGTTGCAGCCCTTTTTGGCCTCCTCCATTGCTCTACTCCTAACCGCTCAACTTCAGAGAGAAGGCTTTTCGCACTCAAAAGATCGTTAGACTCTTGCCATCCAAAGTAGCTCCTGAATTCATGTTGGATTGCTACAAGGATATCAAGGGGAGGTGTTAGATCTGTGGGTGGCCTAGACATGTTTCTCCAGTGGAAGCGGTCGGTGATTGTTGAATAACCCTCTTGGTTCTCTAGGTGTCGTGCCGATTCCACTCAGGCCACCCATAATCGAAGATCGGGTGATATTATCGAGATACCCAATGTTGCCACAAGGCAGAGACCACATACGAGAAGTTCTGAGGGAGAATGGGGTAACTGTGGGAGATTTGGTGGAGGCGCCATGGCTTGAAGAGGTGAGAGGCAGGGGGAGGTTGCGTCTATTGGAGTCAGTGATGCATAAAGACGGTGTAGATGACGCAACAACCGTAGATCTTTCGAGTGAAGCAGGAAAGATGACTGAGACACTGTCATTCCTTCATGCCATGTTAGTTGTCTGTGCTTCTTTTGATGAGCGCTTGTTGGCAAGATGGATCGAGGGAGAAGCTAGCAGAGCAGATGGGCTGTTCGGCAGGGATGAGACTAATTTCTCAACTATTTGCTCTAGTTATCTTTCCGGAATCAAAATAGAAGAAGGGGATGATATGATTTACTGGGTACCTGTTTCTGACTTCATAGAGCTTTGTCCAAAGATATCAGGCACATATTGGAGATTAGCTAACAGACCAGTCAGAGATGGTTGGGTTAGAATGGATCCGGCCTCTGGAGAGAATAGCAGAGAGAGGACTTCTAGGTTACTCAAGGAGAGAGTGAGAGGGTACCTTGACGCGACCTGTCGACAACGCATGGAAAAAATGAGTGATGAATTTGCCGCACAGTTCTCAGATCCAGTGGAGAGGATTATCGGAATGTTGGCTCTACGGGTGAAAGAAGAAATGCCTGTTTCGGCTGCTGTTAGAGAAGATTGGCCTCCATGTTTTGAGTCAGCAGTTTCGGAGCTCAACCAAGGAGTCAATGTAAATCACGTAGGCAGGGTTTTTCTGGCTTCCTTCTCCAAGGCACTCGGTCATTCCCAAGAGCAGACCTGTGGATTTTTCTCTGGAGCGCCCGATTATAGCCTGGATACGACTTCATATCAGGTGGCTCACATATACGAAAGAGAGTATACTCCCCACGGGTGTGCGGCTTTGAAGACAAATGCCCGTTGTCCGGTTCAAGCGGGAGACGACTCGCTTTGTGATCAAGAGTGGTTGACACATCCTCTGAAGTATATCCGAGCCAAGCAACGCAGGAGATACAGCGACTCTGGCGGGTCCAACTCTAGTTCCTAAATGGAATTCTAATCATGATTAAAGGCAATTCTTCATATCATCTTGGGTGTATCAGACGTTGAGGCGAGGGGATGGTACGAACTCTGGTACTGACAATAGATCGAGATAATGATCTGGGTGTCAAGGCAGGCATTAGAGGT
>CAXHFM010000033.1:0-10757 GCA_964016345.1 uncultured Candidatus Poseidoniales archaeon
GAATATAATACAATAGATGGAAATCTCAGTGAAACAGACTCCCTCGTTACGTCGCCACAATTCTACTTACTGAGTGTAGGAGGGGAGCTACTTCCTACTCCATGGCTTTCTGCAGAGTCAACGCACTCTTTCGGACACTTCCTGTCCGAAGAGCAGAAGAACCTAACCGGACTAACTGCTGATCCAAATAATCCTGATACGGATGGAGACGGTCTTTTGGATGGAATTGAACTAATTTTCACAAGATGGAACTCAACTGATTCTGTATGGACACTAAATCCTTTGGTGTCTGGTGACGGATATTATGATTCTGATTTAGACGGGATTACAGATCAAGTCGAACTCAACCTTACAAACAATAATCCAGCGAATGGCGGACTCTCCCCTCCAGATGCCCCTAGGATGTGGGAAGAGGCTGACAGGATAGATCCCTCCGAGGCCAATAACAGAGTATTCAGGATTTTGTTCGGAAAGGAAGGAAAGGCCCAACTAGCCATGGAACAATACCAAGATTGGCTATCAGGTAGTCCAGCAAAACCACTCCTATCCGCCCTTCTGGGAATATCAGATCCAAATGATGTGGATACTGATAGAGATGGGATGAGTGATGGCTATGAGTATTGGTTCACACAGTGGAACCTAGAACAAAATATATGGGAAATGAATCCCTTAACAGGATCCGATGTTTCTAGAGACTCGGATGACGACTCCTACGATTGCGATGGAAATGGCCAGATATCAGACTCGGAGTCATTTGACAACCTAGCAGAATTTGAGTCTAGGATTTACGGAAAAAAGATAGCCGTAGATACAATTCCTAATGAGACCGGTCTAGTTTCGTATGGCGCTGATGCGATTAATGCATTTGTGGGGGAGGAGGGATTGTCGTATGATGCTGCGTTTGGGCAGCTGTATGATATGTTCAGAAGCAAGAGCCTCGAATCCTCAGATAGAATGGGGCTGATCAATTCTCTACAGCCAGACAACTTCAATATCAGCCTAGCCGGAGTGAGCGATCCTACGGATGGCGATTCAGATCTTGATGGGATGCCAGACGGTTGGGAATTTTGCTATTCGATATATGGCAAATTTCTTCCCGTTAATGATTTCAGATGGTCGCTAAACCCAATAAATCCATTGGACATTAACTACGATCCCGACTCCGATGGATGGTTCGATAGGGAAATCACTGACGTTCCTGCAGCCCAGGGAACATGGGAGTCAAGACAGTTCTCAGAGTATGGGTTTGAAGGACAGATTCCTCAAGGAGGCCAGTCCCTACTGTTCTCTAACTTGATGGAGTACAATAACGGAACCCATCCATTAGACGATGACAGCGATGATGATTCCAACGTGATGAAGCCTGTTCTCGCCAATGGTGTTGTCACATCCTATCTCAAGGACTCCAATCTATCTGATGGAAGAGAGGTGTTCAAGTATGGAACTAACCCACTTGATAACGATACCGATGGAGACATGATGCCGGACTTCTATGAGTATCACAGAGGGTGGAACGAGACAAATGACAACTGGTCTTCAAGATTACAAATTTCAGTTGTTTGGCATCAAGTTACTTCTGTGGTTTGGAAACCAGTACAGGTTACTAATGGATTGATAACCAGGCCAGTACTAGAATGGGCTTGGTTTACTCATGATCCAACAGATCCATCCGATGCTGGCCAAGATGCAGATAACGATGGTGCTTGGGACTGCTCTGGAGGGAGCTGTGTTTACCAGCCCTACAATAACTTCCAAGAATACTTCGGAGTAGTCAACGCTTCGATGTCCTCTCCTTCTTTGGTCAGAGCCTCAAATCTTGTTGACTGTTCGGGAGAGCCAGTATCTGAGTGGTGGCAATTAAGGGAGAGCCTCTTAGGGACCTGCTCTGGTAGTTCGTCCATATCCACAAATTATTTCAGGATGAATAAAATAAATGATAATGACAGACTCTATGCTTTGGTAATCAATGACTACGATTTGGACTATGAGAATGTTGACAGTAGTAATGATTTAATTTCACTCAACGGCGAGTGGACGGATACATTCAGTAGGATTGCAGGAGACCAATATCATCTACCAAATATTTTCCTTGGAGAATACGTATATGGTTGGTGGATACTCGATATTGACGGCGATCAGATTGCAGACGGTACAGACCCAACCAATTGGGACACAGATGGAGATTGGTTAAACGATCATTTTGAGATCGAGGACGACCTACTAGATGGGATAAGGGGAAATAGTGGTTCTCCGATAAGATACGATGATAGGTCAACCTAGTACTCTCAAAAAATAATCCTGGGAATAGTTATGGACGAACAAGACGGAAAAATACCAAGCATATCCTCACCTACAGAGGAAAAGCTTCTTTTCCTTCAAGAAAACATGGTCAACTTCATCAATCAATACGGTCAACCTGTGATAGAAGTATCATTGGTAATTTCAAAATACATTCGTATTATAGTCAAAAAACTTGAAGAAAAGGCATTGAGCAGTGATGAGGAGCTTCCCGAAGACTTACTCTCTCCTCGACCAGTAGAATCCTCCGATGAAGATCCGGTCATGGACTCATTCCCCTTGGAGAGGATTCTGGAATCCGTGGATCAGGATAGAATGGATATTCTCGACACAATTATCCGAACCATACTGAATGAGACTGAATTGCCATTTATACCGGCACTAGCTGTCCTCAGAGATTGGGAGCATATTATCAGGACACAACTGGCCAAATCAACTAGCCCAGGACACCTTTTCAGTCCACTACAATTGCCTGAGAATTTCTGACTATCTGGTTCCGGCGACAATACCACTAGATACCCACCATGCGTCAAACACGGACCAAACGAATAGAACTGGCCAGAGAAAAATAGACAAAATTAGTGGAAATTGTATTACGAACCAACCAACTGATTTTGTATGCTGACGATTGAAATGCTGTCCAAGGAATAGAAAAGGAACAAGAGATAGCAAAACCGCCACTAATGGCCTCAATGCGCCCCATGGGCCAACTCCCCCACTCAACTCCTTCCAGATGACGCCAATTACGCCAATTGCAGTAACCTCATCCTCCTCCTCTTCAGCAGGTAGAATGACCACGTATTCGTGTTCCATCATACATTGGAAGGTGTCGTTATGAATGAATGTGACTGCCAATAGACCCAAAAAGACAACCGTTGAGTCCCGTCCGCTTACTCCATGGGGGCAAAGAGGATTCTACTCACGGGCTTCGAACCATTCGCAGGTCTAGATATCAATGAGTCCTCAGAGGTCGTAAAAATAATTTCAAATATGCGACTACAAGATATTGAAATTATCCCTAATATTCTATCTGTAGATGAAGCAGGAACTGAATGTTCACTGGGTATTCTCAAGGCCAGTGAATTCGATGCAGTAATCCATTTGGGACTATCCAGAAAGTCTCAGAAGATACTGCTTGAGAGATTCGCAACTAATATGATTTCAATGTCACTCCCTGATAATTCTGGCAGAATGGTGAAGAAGTCCAAGATTCTCGAAAACGCACCCGAAAGAATTGAGACCACGGTGAGCATACGTAATTTCAATGAGGAATTTGAACACGACAAGGATGTTGTGTGGAGTCACAGTGCTGGAAGCTACGTGTGTAATGAGACATATTTCAAGACCTTATCCGGCGTCTCACATTCGACTATTCCTATACTCTTCATCCACCTGCCAAAGATTTCAGAGATTTCTCTCAACAGGCAGGCAGAGGTTGTCACAAGGGCAATTAGACTAATTGTTATGAGGCCGAAATTGACGGTAGTAGGCGCCATGATCAGAGATCTGAATGGAAGTATATTGGCATGCATGAGGCCAGAAGGTGATTCATGGTCAGGTTGGTGGGAGTTTCCAGGAGGAAAGGTGGAAGCGGATGAGTCGCTCAAAGGTGCATTATCTAGGGAGATAAAGGAAGAGCTTAGTGTTTCAGTCTATCCCAGATCGAAGGTTTGCGAAATCAATCACAGATACCAAGATAGGGATGTCAACCTTCATATTTTTGATTGTGGCATTGTCGATAAGCAAGACATAGTCCTCCTCGAGCACGATGAATCACGATGGTTGTCACAAGAAGAGCTCTTGGATGTAAAATGGCTTCCTGCCGATCTCCCGACTATTGAGGCATGGTACAGGGAAGGAATTCCCAACCAGGTCCCCACCTAGTCAAACCACTCTCTTGGACTTCCATCTTTGTACATTGATAATTCATCCCCTACGCCACGTGGAATCTCTCTTCTTCCATCATGCCAAGTGGCCGACTCCAACCATTCAATCAGGCCGACTCCAGTGATGGAGATGTCAATACTCCCTCCAATTACTCTTTCCCCAAGAGTGAACGATACCTTGCCGGACAATGAAGCCAACCTAGAGATAGTGAAATCGCAATTCTGGTCATCTTCCTCCATGGTCATTGCATCCAACGCGGTGTCTAGGATAGATTGCTTCCTAATGGCCACAAGAAAATAATCCATTGAAGATGAAGTACCATAAATTATCTCTGGTTTCCTTTTCGAGGGAAAACCACTTTCTCTGTCAATAATTTCAGGCGACCAGTCGGGGAACAATGTTTTTACAGATTCAATAACCTTGTCTAAATTCTCATACGGTTGCAGGGTAGTTGAAATCTGAATCTCCCTGATCACGGTCCCCCGAGTAGAACGAGGCTGAAAGTTTTGTTCATCCTTGCTCATATACGCGAATGATTCAAATGAGAATTTTCAAGGGGCGATATATGTCGGAACGTTCCCCTGCCATCTCACTGGCTTTGTTATTCACGCCTACATTATGCGTGGTAGCGATTAGATTCGGAATACCAGCTCTTGAGGAGGTAATTTCTCAGGATTACTTATTGGAGATTTCCATTCACGCACTCGCTCTTTCGTTGGGCGCACTGATGCTTTACAGGTATCTCAGGGTCGAAGACCATGAGTTTCATAGGTCACAGGCAATTAGAAGATTGTCAAAGACTTACAAAAGTGAGGATCGAGGCCTTTGGGAGGAGAAATCAGACCGAGCGTTGCAGAAGCTTGAGACCAAGGCAAACTCTTCTAACAGGAGAATCAGTACGAAAGTTACCAAGAGAATGACAGGGAATGTTGGAAGCCTAAATACCGAGATGGATGAATCCGAGGTGGATGATGATTATGAGGCGGATGTACGTGTATCTGGCCTTCAAACAATCATTGATGAGGAAAATATAGCTGAAACTAAAGAACAAAAAAATCGATTTTCAATATCCAAAATAATCAACTCATCTCTGGACAGATCTGCCAAGAGAAGACTTCTGAAACTAAAGGTGAAGGAAGAGAAGAAGAGAATAAAAGATATTCAAAAAACTAAGAAGAAAGCGTCCAAAAACAAACTTTCAGGTAGTCCGTGGGACGATAACTTGTCCTCATCAAACACTAGAAAAGTCAACAAGTGCAATCATTGCGGGGCGATGAATGACAGTGACTCTCAGTATTGTATATCATGTGGGAATTACTTGTTATCATAGGGAACGATTCAAATCACCCCCACTTTAGCCTTTGACATCATGACGGAGAAGAGGGACTACTACGACGTCCTTGGGATAAGCAGAAATGCTTCCGAAGATGAAATCACAAAAGCGTTCAGATCACTCGCGAGGAAGTATCATCCAGACAAGAATCCAGATGACTCGGAAGCAGAAAAAAAATTCAAGGAAGTTCAGGAGGCATATGCAATACTTTCTAACAAAGAGGAGAGAAGGAAGTACGACACCTTTGGCCATAGCGGACCAGGTTCATCCCCTTTCGGACCAGGCGGTTTCCAAGGTGTCAACATTAGCCTCGATGATTTATTCGGTGGTGGATTTGATGGTATTTTCAACCAGTTCTTTGGCTCTTCTAGAGGAAGAAGGAGGGCCAAGGGAGACGATCTGATGTACCGTCACTCAGTGCCATTCCAAGTCGCAATGGATGGCTCGGAGGATGAAATAGAAATTGAAGTTCTGAGAAAATGCATCGATTGCA
Source organism: uncultured Candidatus Poseidoniales archaeon (assembly GCA_964016345.1). Taxonomy (GTDB): domain Archaea; phylum Thermoplasmatota; class Poseidoniia; order Poseidoniales; family Thalassarchaeaceae; genus MGIIb-O5. The sequence goes on from CAXHFM010000033.1 coordinate 6,012, forward strand.
AGGGAACAGGTTCAATGGATCCATCCGGAGTAAGGGTATGTCCTAATTGCGAAGGCAGAGGGAGGATAGAGAGGTTAGAAAGACTCGGCCCCTTCACGCAAAGATCAGTTTCAGACTGCCCTTCTTGCAATGGAAATGGAAAACTTATTTCAGATCCTTGTAAGTCCTGCGATGGACATGGTCGTTCCAATCAAATCAAGAGGGTTAAGTTCACAATTCCACCAGGAGTTTCCTCAGGCGTCAGACTCAGAATGAGGGAGTACGGAGGGGCTCCCGTGAGCGATGACGGAATCCCAGGGGATCTCTACATCGAGATAGAAATTCAACGTCACCCATGGTTCGAGAGAGACTCTGCAGATCTGTTGATGGGACTTCCAGTTGGATTTTCTGATCTAACCTTGGGAACTAAAATAGAAATTCCCCATATAGAGGGAGATAATCTAGTGGTAAAGATAGATCCAGGGTCTCAACCAGGGGATACAATTGAAATTAGAGGTAGGGGATTACCTATGCAAGGGAGCAAAAGGAGAGGTTCAGTAATGATTGTTCTGAAACTAGATATGCCAAGAAAACTCTCCAGAAATGATAAAAAAAGAATTTCCTCATTGTCAGATATTCTTGGTTCAGACCATGATGGCATGGAAGAAAGAATCAGGGAAGAAGCAACAAAGAGAAGAAATTGACCTAATCTCCGTTAAAGGAAATAGCTTCTCTAGGAACGGCGGCTAAAGGCTCCCCGCCAACCAGACCCGAAACTTCTAATTCTATCAAAGACGGATTTCCACTAATTTCCAAACTTAGAAATCTCTTGGTCCCCGGATTCAATGTGTCCAGGAAAATCTCGTTATCTTCAAACATATGCTCCGGACTAACTTTCGTAATAGAGGCAGTTGAGCCCTCTGGAGAGCTGACGCTCAGAGCTGTTAATTCCCACTTATCTTGGAAGGTTCTGATTCCCAGAATCATAAAGCTACTCTCCGGAATAACCCAGCTACAGATCTCAATTTGTCCAGTCATGTGTCTCATTGACGGTTTTCCCAAGTCAAACAGAGCCTCATCCCAAGAACTGTCTCCCATAATACTCAGTGCCGCCACAATATCTTCAATATCCCCTTCCAATTTTTCACCCTCTAGGGACAGCCTCTCTCTGAGTAGCTCGAGCTTCTTAACTCCATGAATCTCAAAACCACTCATAGTATTTTTTTTCTCCAAAAGCATGGATCTATTCCACCACAAGACTACTGCTAGAGGAAGTAACATCAGGCCACCTATTAGTACATAGAAATTAGTGAATAGGTGAGACAGGTCACGATATTCTCCCTCATCTGGAATGTTCTCGCCCAGGTAGACCATGTAGAATTCATATTGCACATCTCCAACTATGGGAGATAGGCCCTCCACTCTAATGGCATGAATTCCCGATGGGACACTGATTACCGTGCCATTAGTGTAATTCAGAATTTGCCAGCTGTCCTGACTTAGGGTTTGAATCTGGTATGTCACTGGAGACTCGATATCGGACCTAATCATCACCATAGAGCCATTGGTATCAGTTATCTCGAAAGGATGAATGTCTATATTATCCCCAATCCCTAATTTACCTGAGTAAGGAGTGGTACTGGGTGAAAGAAAGCTCCAGAACTCCGAAGGGCCCGCCTCAAGCCATAACAAATCAGGAGCATCTCCTAGAAGAACTCCATCTCCAGATGCAGGGAAGCTCACTTCAATCTCCCATTCTATTACTTGTCCAGACTTTACCCTGAACTCTATGCCGGTGCTGGAAGGGCCAGTCTCGATATTCTGGGGGCATTGATTTACACCCTCCACAATCTTCTCGTTCTCGCCGTCTAGCTCATGTAGAAGTATTTCCAAGGCTACCACCCCAGTGAAATGACATGTTATTGGGAGGCTAATTTTTGCTCCTGTAGAAATCAGGAGTGAATCTCCGAGCCGGTCAGTAGAAGATATATGCCCCCTGTAAGAATTATAGCTGTTTGAATTACTACTCAATTGATAATCATATATCCATGGATTACCAAGCTCTTCGCCTGCAGGACCTTCAGTTTCATCATCAAACCTAACCAAGTCGAATCTGTAGGGGGTAAAATCACTCTCGTCCGAATGTACAATACGGACCCAAAGTTCTGCATCGTCTGGGTAATCTAGAAACACTGAACTTGATTCACTCGATGAAATTGAGCCTATCAGGGTCTTAGAATCAGATCTACTCCAATATTCAATACTGATACTATCAGGACTTTGTATGTTGGATATCTTAACAACATCCCCATTATTTCCTTCTACCAATATCGCATCGTCATCGGCAGAAGAATCGAGAATTCCAACGTAAGAAGCACCTTCTAATAGAATCTCACTTCGACTGCACCTGTTTAGTTGGCAATTAGATGAAGCGGATATGGACGCCCATTCACCTTGCTGTCCCGGTGGTGGGACCAAATCAGGGAGATCCGAATTCTCAATGATATCAGTTTGTTTGCCAATGATTGACCTCATAGCAAAGTTTTCCTTGACCAGAGAGGGGCTTGCAAGAAGCTCCCAAGATACTGAACCGTTGACTAGACCACTCCATTCTACAAGATGAGTATCCACGATTTGAAATTGAGAGTCATCGGTCCAAACAACTAACTCCATATCCTGACATGTATCTAAATCACATGAAAATTCTATCCAGAAAGGGCCATCAATATCAGAATTACCATGGAAAAATACCTCTGACTCGCCATCATCATTTGCTCCCACTAGGGCCGTAAATGTCAGCATGAGTACAGCTACAATCGAACCCAGCCTCGTCGCACCCATGACTGCCGGAAACAGTCTTGCCTTAGAATCCTTCAAGCGAAATGTTCCACTCGCAGGAGCATGAGTGACAGGCCATTGTCTAGGGAAGTAACCTCAAGGAACCGCTTCTCTAGACTTTTTTCACTAGGGGACAGGAAAAGTCCTGTCTCTTGGGCGCCCGGTTTGGTTCTATCTGAATTGGACCCAGAGATTAATGTGGAAACAGCCCCATTCATTTTCCGCAGAGATTCAACTAAACTCCCTGCAAGGCTCAAATTAACCACACGTGGTGATTTATGTTTCCCTTTCGATGGAGAAGACGATTGGGACGCATCTGAGGGCCTAGTTCTGCCTTCAAGCCTCACGGCATCCAATTCCGGAGAATTCGGTTCTGGAAATCAATTTTTACCACTATCGTGGCAGTCTCTTCATCATGATATTTCCCTGCTAGGGGCAGAACTCCAGCCTTCTGTTATAGCGATAACAGATGCTCCTCAGCTGTCTAACTCAGGTGGGAAATTAGTAGAGGCCTTGAATGTAGTGAGGAGGAGATTCCCCTCCTCGCTGATTTGGACTCCTGGAATCTCAGGACCAGATAATAGCGCCCTTTTATCTTGGTTAGGAGTAGATCTATTCGATCTCTCGAGATCAAGAATTGCTAACGCGAATGGACTCCTACTAACCTCTGATGGGCCACGATATGCAGAAACCTCTCTTGGAGAGCAGGTTAATATGAGTACCCAGATAGATCATTGGAGGTATTCAATTGCATCACTTAGATCAGCAATTAGGTCAGGAACTGTCAGGGAGTTGGCTGAGAAGGCTAGTCTTTCAAGTCCAAGATCTGTTGAAAGACTGAGAAGACACGATAGCTTAACCAGGGCCGACAATGGAAGGTCTATTCTGACTGCAGTGGACACCAGTGGAAGAAAACTGAGGTACAACTCCCCAGTTAGCAGACAAGATCCTTTGGTTAATGATTGGGGAAAGAGAGTCTCAACCCTACATTCTCCTCCTAGTCACCAAGAACAGTTACTTATTTTACTTCCATGTTCAGCAACCAAGCCATACAGACTTTCTCAAAGCCACCATCGCTTCCTTAGAAATATCCCCAGCAACAGGGCGCATCAAATCATGATTACTTCCCCTCTTGGGCTGGTTCCAAGAGAATTAGAGGATTTGTGGCCCGCAGCACACTACGACATACCAGTTACTGGTGACTGGGATGCTGACGAACTACAGATGGTAAACTCAATGATCTCGAAAGTTTGCGAGAGAGTAGGTTACAGCGAGATAATCAATCATTCTGGAATGGATATCTCCATCGAGGGAACCGTTTGCCATAATACGAGGAGAGGAACAGCGGGATCTAAGGAATCACTTAACGAACTAAAGAAATCCGTATTGAATTCCATTGAGGGAATGAACCTTGTCGATAAATCAGAGAAGCAACATAGGATTGAATTAATGAGATCTAGGTCCAGATTTATACATGGAACCGACTCATGGCTAGAGGGAAGTACAGTTTCTGGAAGATTACCAATACTGAGTATTTCTAGAGAGGGGGAGCAATTAGCTAAGTGGAACCCACGGGATGGGAGATTCGCTTTCTCGAAGAAGGCACTTCCGCTCCTCTATGATAGTGGATGCTTCCCATCTGTATCTATCTCAAAAAACCACGATTGGAAGGGAGATATTTTTCCAACAAATCTGGAATCAGTATCAGGTGAAATTAGATCGGGGGAAGAAATTATGGTTACTCAAGACGGGGTACTGATAGGAAGTGCTAGAGCCGTGGCGCCTGGTTGGGAATGGCCATCTGGGCCAGGAAGGCTCGCAAAGGCACGCCATAGATTGTGAAAAATAAGTTACCGTATTTACGCAGTGGTTAAAGAGGAAGAGCAGGTCGCCGCCATTGGAGATTCCGTTATGTCACGCATGCACTCT
>CAXHFM010000034.1:0-10716 GCA_964016345.1 uncultured Candidatus Poseidoniales archaeon
ACGCCTATGTTCGTCGGCAGCGTCAGATGTGTATAAGAGACAGATAAGGAGGGGTAAACCAAACACTCTTTTCGGCAGACACACTATTGCCCGCAGTTAATGAGAACACTTTCGTGTCTACTAACGAGTTATTTGCGAACGCGTCCACTGTAACCTCAAGAATCTCAAAAAATGAATTTGAAACAACCCCCAAATCAATCTGTACGCTGTCCGATAGGCCATCCGAGTCTCTATCAAAATCATCAATTGATTCAATTGATACTTCTGCAGGGTCGGTGACAAGCATCGCTTGAACCGTCACAGTCGCAGTCGGGTAACTGCCACTGGTTATTCCACAAGTGGCGTAATTATAGTCACAATCGTCAACCGCAGACTCGTACCAAGTTGTCATCCAGACTTCATCTACATCCGTTCCGAAATCATGAATTAGGCCAGTCACAGAACCGGTGACAGGATCAACTCTCATCCGGCTCATAGACCAACTCCCGGTACTGCTATCTTTAGCCAGCAATGCACCCTCGAATCCAAATTCAGAAGGTTGAACCATGATATTTAATGGAGCTCCAGACCCTTGATTAAACTTGTAAGCCCTCATTCCCCATCCTTCCAGGTCTTGTGAAGGCCCCGTCCATGGATTGACCCATTGATCGTTGAATCCGCTCATCTGAGCTTTACAGACGTAAGCCGCAATACATCCAGTACTCAAATCTAGATTGGTGAACCCGAAGGCTCCTTGGCCACTATCGACAGAAACAGCCAATGTGAAATTAGCGAAGATATCACTCATGGTGGTTCCAATTGGAGTGGATCCAGGAAGGGGATTGGAGGCCAGATCCTCTATCCCTTTCCCTCCCGTATCAGTATCAGCAACCAAGGCTGATATCGCAGATGCCCCGCCCAATTTATCAGAGAGATACATCAAAAATAAGAATCCAGCCCCATAATCTGCAATCCTCTGATTCCACCACCTAACGCTCATATTAGAATTCTGTGACCATTCATTGGCGTGCCCAGTCAGAGAACTAGTTACTCCAAAACATAGGTAGGCTGCCATATCAGCGGCCCCCTCGTCGATCCAAATATACTCGAACGGATCCCTAGCATTGTGCAGTAGGTGCTGGAACTCATGAGCCAGTATGGTATTCCTCCAGCTCAAATCATCGACATCCATGAATACCGACTCCTTAGATGATGATAGGCCCGGAACAAAATAACCTCCGATTCCCCCTCCTCCATCTATCGAAAATATGACTATCTCTATCTGACAGGTATTGTCCACGTCAGGGGCCGATCCGAAGTAGCTAGTTACTGTAGGAAATATCGTAGATTCCCAAGTTGAGGCAATATCGTTCAGCGTGGTTGAAGGTATTACCTGGCCATCCTCCACAAAAATTGCAGAATTACTGGAGACTTTCTGTACTGTAGCTGCTATTGATCCTCCAGCAGTAGCTACATCATCAGTATCCCCCACGCTCCATGCATTTTCACAGCTCCTAGTACTGGATCTGGAATTAATGTAAGAATCAGAGAAGGGGAGAGTCAAATCAGGATAGCCATGAGATCTCCACTGTGACTTTAGGAATCCCGTTGCAGAGTATACAGGAACTGGGGACTCGGAGAATAAATATTCCTTCCCCTGAACGATGGGATCGAACCCAGCAAGATCACCGACAAACCCATGTAAATCTTCGTCATCAACATCCTCAGCCATTGCCAAAGGAGACAAACTCGTCACTATCATCAAGAGCGCCAGTACAGTAGCGCTAAACGAAGAATCACTACATTCCCGGCCCGACATACTCAACACTCCGTGTTGTAACTAGAACGAATCGGTTCTAAGACGTATTTTAACACCGATGGAGCATCGTTCATACATGAGTCGTACAGGGCGGAGTGGTTTACTATTCTCTCTTCTCTTTTTGGCGGTTGTATTTTCTCCGTTGTTGAAAGCCGAAAATACCGATCAATACGAGGAAAATGTTGAGCATGAAATCATCATACTAAGCGAACATTACCATCAAACTGACGCATTCACACAAGGACTAGAATTACACAACGGAACAATATATGAGAGTACAGGACTCTACGGTTTCTCCTCACTAAGGGAAGTCGATCCATTAACTGGCGATGTTATCAGGTCAAAGTCATTTAATGACACAGTATTTTCAGAGGGCATTACCGTGCACAATGATACCATTGTAATGCTAACTTGGAAGAGTCAAATTGCATATGTTTTCGAGATGGAAAATCTAACCCAGGTATCTTCATATGAGTATGAAGGGGAGGGATGGGGAATTTGCTTCAACGGGGATTCTTTCGTCATGTCAAATGGAACTTCCAGTATTTCATTTCGTAATACAGAAACGTTTGAGATTGAGAGAACGGTCTCAGTCACAGATAGTTTTGGCAACCCAGTAAATAAAATAAATGAGTTGGAATGTGTTAATACTCCTGCCGGTCCAAGAATAATCGCTAATCTTTGGCAACGGGATATAATTGTGGCGTTTGATCCTTCCAACGGTACGGTTGTAGCGGAGTATGACGCTAGCCACCTCTCCTCTGAAAATAGTCATGGCATTAACAACGTACTGAACGGTATCGCTCATAATACAGACTCAGAATTCTGGATTACTGGAAAGAATTGGTCTAAAATGTACCTTATTCAATTGACAAATCTTTCACAGGACGGAGAGGATATTTGTTTACCATCCTGTGAGACAGACCAAGATTCTATTTTCTCATGGACTGGGTCAGTGACTGTTACATTCTTTTTTGTAGGGGTATTGTTCATAACTTTCAGGCGGTATTATATGCCTGTTGGGGAGAAGGAGGCAGAAACTGATAATCGGCATGATGAACAGCCCACTCCTACTCCGCAGTCCCAAGAGGATGGGGTGATACTCGATGATTGAAGAGTTTGAAGAGGATTTGGATGAATCTACAGGCCTACAACTCTGGCTATCGGATCTCTCGACAGATTCTGCTACCAGGAACCTAGGGGCAGTATTGATAGGAATCGGTGGCATGCTGGGTTTCATCATAGGAATAATGCTGATTTCTGGTAATGTAAGTGATATCCTTTCAGGACAAGTTGAGCAGTCGGGAGGAACCGCAGATGTGGAAGGAATAGTCATCTCAGAACTAGTCAGCAACTCATCCGGTGCAGAAGGAATAAGTGAAATTGATGTTATACTTTATGATGAGGATGGAATAGTAATTGGTAGCGATTTAACGGACTCAGGAGGTAGATTCTCAATTGAAGATGTCCCTCGTAGGTCTGTTAAGTTGGAAGTTGCACATCCAGGAAATATCACTGTTCAGGTTTTGTTAATTCCCGGGGACTACTCTCAGATTACAATCACTTTGAGGGAGGGCGATGGGACACAAGTATTGGATATGGAAGGGGAAAGCTACCTGAGGGAGTCGGTTTTGATCGCCACGATATTTGCCATCTTCACTCTACTGACCGGGCTTGCAGGTATCTTTGGAGCTATCGAGGCAAGAAAAGGAATCAGCTACAAGAAGACATGGGCCCTAGCTTTTCTCGGTCTTTGGAGTGGCGGACTAATGTTCGTGGGACCTCTATTCACACTATCGGGAATGGGTCTGGTCGGACTATCAAGAAGACAATTCTATGATGTACATTCCAAGGAGAGTTGACTATGTACCTTATCGCCATTGAAGGAGGTGATGGTAGCGGTAAGGGTCTAGCTACTAAGATAGTCTCTGAGGTAATGAGGAGGGAGTTCCCGTTCGTTTCTGTCAGTGTAACGGGAGAGCCCAGGAGGGATCACCCATTGGGTAGGTTAGCTATCGATTCCGTCAGGAGAAAAACCACAAGTCCCGAGAGAGAGGCTGGATTGTTCGCGGCTGACAGGGTCGATCACTCCCACGGCTGGATCCTTCCAAGGTTAGAATCTGGAATTGGAGTGGTCAGTGAGAGGAACATACACTCATCTCTGGTATACCAAGGAATAGTGGGCCAACTGGGGGTAGAAAAAGTGGCACATATGAATTCAGCCGCTTTAGTACCAGATCTATGTATTTGGGTCGATTGCGATCCAAAGGTTGCCTTGGACAGGATAAAAAGCGGAACATTGAGGGCGCACTCGGACAAAGAAGAATATTTCGAGACCAGCAAACTTCAGAAGATTATCAGAGAAGGATATACTCAACTCCTATCTGGAAATATTGAGATGCCAACTCCTTTCGATATGGGCGCGATCATCGGGCCCGTTCTTAACGAAGGTTCCGAAGACGAATTCAAAACGAAGCTCAAATCTCTTATCCGGAACTTTATGCATTCTCGTCCCGAACCTGTAAATGTTCGTTCGGAAATAGTAGATAGGAATCTAGTCAGAGAGCTGATAAAATCCTCCAGAGGGCAATCGACATTACAGGGATTGGGAGTGAGGCCTGCAATTAGGGAACAAGAATGGCTGAATGGAGATTCGCCGTGGAGGGTACTCAAGAAATTCCAAGGAGCTCATTCTGATATTCTTGCGAAGTCAATAGAGGGAGAGAGGGTAGATGTTCCAAATAACGTATTGTCCCACTCTATTTCCTCAATCTGTGGGACGTTATCAATAATGAGAACGGCGAATATAAGGGAACTCAGAAAGTCACTTGGCCCAGTAAGATCTGTTTCAGAGAGACATACTCAGACGATTGTTAGGTATCTAAATGAGAAACTGGGATGTATACATCAGCATAGGTCCCTAATAGGGAGAGAGGCCCCCCGCTCCCAGATGAATGATGAATCACGATCTTTCGGACGCTTAGCTATAGCAATATGGCCCCTTAAGGACGTCCTCATGAAATGGATGAAGAAAAATCCAGATACCCATATCAGATTTGCATTTGGGCAGATAATCAGATCTGGAAAATATCCTTCAGCCGTGAAATCCACATTAGAGAGGATCGCCATAATAGGGCCCGGCAGAGAATCGTTTCCGTTACCAAAAAACGAAAATGACCTTATTTCGTGGTGGACAATGAAATCTCTTTGATTATTTCAATGTCAATTTCGAATTTGCGGGCAGTAAGACAGAGGAGGGCGAATCAAATAACTCAGGCCTAGAGGAAAGAGCCGAGCTTACGAACCAACCTATGACAAAACCAGCCATGAATCCTGTGATAACTCTGATTATATTTGTAGATTCATATACAGTTAGTAATTGAGTAAATCCATCCATCGCCATGGGCACTATACCTAAAGCTAGGAATAATATCATCAATCTCAAACGTCCATCATTGAGATACACAGATTCTATGGAATCATCATCAAAAACTGAAAGGAAAGAATCCCTAACAGTCCACCTATTATATCCTCTCATTCTGAAGAATAATGATCCCATGAATAATCCCATGAAGATTCCAACGTCCCTAGCACAAACCGGCATCTGATTTTCATTTATGTTCCACGAACGATCATGCTTTTGATGACAGTTTATATCTCCAAAAGCGTACACTAAACCAAACACTGGATTCAGCTCAGACCACGCGAACGAACCGCCGTGAGATGATTGATTATGGCCCAAACTACCTCTCTCATCATGGTCGCTATTGCCCCAACTCCCCTCATTCATGTAGTCTACTGCATTAGCTCTTCCAGATAGTTCTGGCACACTTCCCTCTGCCAACATAAGAGGGGAGATGAAGAACATCAACAATAAGAATCCTGATATAGAACTTATGAGGCTAGAAACTCGCAACTCTCTATTTCTCTCACTTCGTCCATTCTTCAGCCTGACATTACCGGGTCCGCTACTCTGTGACTCACTCTCCTGCGGCTGATTATCCTCCAAATCACCATCCTCTGAATCTTCGTCCTTTGCACTTCTATTGTAAATCGCACAAGCAGTAACAACAATAGATCCAGCAATTAGAACAACAGGAGAATCATCTAATTGGATACCAGCAATCTCGCTGTGACTGCAAAAGATGCACACGTTACCTCCAATTATCCATGGCAAATCAATGTATCTCATGCTCCCCAACTCTTGAGCTGTAGCTACTCACGCGGGTCATGACCGATATCACTACCAGGGATTCATTCTCTATCTCGGTAGTCGCTGGTTCCATGGTTGGAAACACTTTCTTTTTCACATCTTCACTAGCTACGTCATTTCAAGATAGAACTACCTAATCTCCTAGCTCGCTCAAATCAGAATCTAATTCAGACACAAGCCACCCATGCAGCTTGTCCCCTCCCATTTCTGATAGTGTGGAATTTAGAAATGCTGCAATCAGAGTACTTTTGGACTCATTGGGAGACAATCCTCTGGAAGCAAGGTAGAACATCTGATCTCTGTCAACAGGCCCACTGGCGGTCCCATGTCCACACCCAACCACATCATGCTCGGATACTTCTAACTCGGGAATAGAATCAGCCTGTGCATCTCTGGATAATAGGAGATTCTGAAATAACTGAGCCGCATCAGCACCATTCGAGCCTTTAGAGACGCGTAACATCCCAGTACCTATTGTCCTGCTACTTCCGCCACAGGCAGAGTTCCAGTCCAATCTACTGAAAGTTTCAGGCGAGTCATGATATATCTCAATGTGATGGTCGAGACTCATTTCCCTTGCCGAGAGTATAGATCCCAATACATTCAGATTCCCTCCTGGTTGAAACATCCTATATCGAAGATCAGCCTTTGTTATTGTCGAGCCAGATGAAACAGTTCCAGCTTTGAATTGAGAATTACGAGGAATAGAAATTGACTCAACTCTCAGTAGCTTTCCATGTTCAAGCCTGTTTACTACGACATCGCTGGTAATCGCGCCCTCTCCCGTGGAGCCTGTTCTCAACATTCCAAACCACTTGCACGTTCCTCTTACTAGAGTAACAAGCTCAAACTCAGCAAGCTTGCCGATATCAAGGCAAATATGTGTGGAGCAGAAAGTTCCACCTGTAGAGATCTCGATGATTATCGGAACTTCAGATTTGAACTTGGGTTCGACAGTAAGAGTAAATTTAGACTCCTCTGTAACAGCTTCTAGAAAGCTCTTCGTAATTTTCTCATCGTCAGGTAATCCTTCGGAATGTGACCCTCCACTCTCAAGGGATATTCCTGGAGGAATCTCGCTTCCGTCTATTGTTTTCAGGCTTACTTCAGGTCTTGAAAAATCACTAGGAATATCGGAAATATCCCCAGTTGGATGGATTTTTTTCCAAGGCGTATACCTCCATAGGTGATCAGCCCTGTCTGGACGATCAGCGGATAGGTACTCTGAAGACGCGTCCATGAAGAATTCAACCTATACTTCCTTCCATTTCAAGGGACATTAGTTTATTCAGCTCAACAGCATACTCCATCGGGAGCTCTCTTGTGAATGGTTCAAAAAATCCATTGACAATCATGCCAAGGGCCTCGGCTTCTGTATGCCCCCTGCTCATCAGATAGAACAGTTGTTCATCCCCAACTTTAGAGACACTAGCTTCATGCTCACAATGAGCGGTCGGGTTTCCAACTTCCATAGTTGGATAGGTATCCTGTCTGCTCTTCTCATCAAGAATCAGGGCATCACAAACAATATTCAGCCTGCAATTTTCCGCTTTTGGCATTATTTTTGCCATCCCTCTGTAAGAGCCCCTTCCTCCGTCTTTACTAATGCTCTTGGAAAGTATATTGCTAGTAGTATTTGACGCCATGTGGTGGACTTTGGCCCCAGCATCTTGGTGCTGCCCATTTCCCGCATAAGCGACCGAAATTACCTCGGCATGAGCTCCCTCTCCTTTGAGGATAACAGCAGGATACTTCATAGTCAGTTTACTCCCAATGTTGCCATCTACCCACTCAATCTTAGCATTCTCAAGTGCTACCCCTCTCTTTGTTACCAAGTTGTACACGTTGTTACTCCAATTTTGAACAGTGGTATATCTGATGTGAGCGCCTGGTAGTGCCAAGAGCTCTACAACTGCAGAATGTAAGGAGTCTGTGGAATAAGTAGGCGCAGTACAGCCTTCAACGTAATGTATACTACTTCCTTCATCGGCAATGATGAGGGTTCGCTCGAACTGGCCCATGTTCTTGGCATTTATCCTGAAGTAAGCCTGTACCGGCATCTCAACATGTACTCCCTTTGGGACATAAATGAAAGATCCACCAGACCATACAGCTGTATTCAGGGCAGAGAATTTATTGTCACTGTATGGGATAACACTACCAAAGTACTTCTTCACGATATCCTCGTGTTCTCTGAGGCCTGAATCCATATCTAGGAAAATCACACCCTGCTTCTCAAGGTCCTCTCTTATGCTGTGATAAACCGTTTCTGACTCGTATTGTGCAGTGACTCCTGAAAGCCACTTCTGCTCTGCTTCAGGTATTCCCAATCTATCGAAGGTATTTCTGATGTCATCAGGCACATCGTCCCAAGAACTGCCTGTTTCATCAGATGATCTAAGGAAGTAGCACACCTTATCAAAATCAATTTCCATTAATTCCTCAGTGTTGCCCCAAGTGGGCATGGGTCTTTCGATGAAGTGTTTGTATGCCTTGACTCTTATCTCTGTCATCCATTCTGGTTCTTGTTTGAGTTCAGAGATATCTCTTACAACTTTTTCTGAGAGCCCAAAATCAAATCTTATGGTTGAATTCTCAGGATCATGCCATCCTGCCTTGTAGTCCCCTACTGCCTCACGTGCTTCACTATCTCCAATCATTCAAAATCTACTCCTTTCTCAACCTGGCGTTCAAGCCAATCATATCCGTTATCCTCTAGTAAAATAGCCAGACTAGGCCCTCCACTAGCTACTATCCTTCCTCCAATCATAATGTGGACTCGATCCGGATTAACATGTTCCAAGATTCTGGAATAATGGGTAATTATTAGTGCTCCATTTTCAGTCCCTCTGACTGCAGAGTTTATGCCCTTAGAAACAGTTCTTATCCCATCGATATCTAATCCACTATCAGTCTCATCCAAGACTGCCAATCTAGGTTGAAGCAACATTAGTTGAAGTATCTCAAATCTCTTTTTCTCTCCTCCGCTGAAGCCATCATTGACATATCTTGAGAGAAATGATTTGGGAATATCAAGTTCTTCCATGGCACTTGTCAGCCTCTTCCTAAATTCAGACCCCTTGGCGGACTCGTCTCCCCTGACACTAGAAACCGACTTCCGAAGGAAATTCCCAACTTGCAAACCCGGGATTGATTGCGGATATTGAAAAGACAGAAATACTCCTTCTCTAGATCTCTCCCACGGTTCCATTTCTTCAAGACTCTCGCCATCCAAAAATATCTCGCCCTCCTCTATTTCATATGCAGGATGACCCATAATGACATTGGCAGTAGTTGTTTTCCCACTGCCATTTCGTCCCATTATTGCATGGATTTCACCTTTTGGAATGGTCAGATCTATCCCCTTCAGAATCGATGTCCCTTCAATTCCCACTTTCAGTCCTTTGACTTCCAGAATGGGATTATTGTCTGATGCCATACTACGCCTCGTAAGTTGGTGCGGTTCCAGCCTTTTGAATGTGTGTAGCAAACCCTCATCAAAGACTAGTAGATTTCTAAAGAGAGCCCCCAATCCTGATGCATGGTGTCCTCCAAGACAGACGACGATGAGCTGGCAAAATTATACGGGTCCCAGATAGAAGAACAAATGAGGGCTGAGGCAGAAAGAAGAATCAATGAAAATCATGATGAGAATGAATTAAGAAGACTTAGAAATCTCTCTCTAATTTCATTGATTGAGGAAAATAATTCAGATGTTATTCCTGCACTGATGGCAAGACTAGGCCCTGTCAGAGCCGCCTTAGAAGGCCATGGGGGGGGAATAATACTTTCAAGTTGGGAATTCGATGGAGAAAATGGAGATGAAAAGTTACTATCATTAGTGATCGACTTAGATGGTGCCTGCGTGTCCTGTGGAGCGGCCCCAGGGACACTGAAGGGCATACAGGATGATTTGCTGATGGACGAGGAGGTTGGGAGGGTCAGGTTCTCTTCTTCGATGTTGGAATGGTTTGACGAGATTCAAAAAGAGTTTGTATTGAAGTTCGGGGAAGTCACCTTCATCTAGAAAAAGACTGCAAGAGGAAATCTACCGCGGTGGGCGAAAATCCCAGTACTGTGACCTCCTCTCCTTCTACTACTCGGCAGAATTGTCCTGCTGAGCCTGCCAAATCATAACCTCCTGCCTTGCCCCTCCAAGACTCTGACGATACAAGCTTGTAAATCTCATCCTCCCCTAAATCTGAAAATTCTACGGTGGCGTAACTAGTGTAATTCACGTTGTCCCACTTTGACTCTCCTCTGGAAACCTCCCGGGGAAGTAATATGGAGGTTGACGACCAGACTCTGTGCTTTCTTCCTGCAAGTCTGATCAGATTACTGGTGGCAGTAAGTGCATCCTTGGGCTTCCCAATAGACAATTTGTGATCATCAGGGTCCTCAATCATCGTATCAGATACCAAAATTGCATCGTATTTTTCCCCTCTTCTGTTCCGAGACAGTTTGTTCTCTGCACGAGCGCTCTCAGCCTTAGATTGGCATACTATCTCTACCTGCCTCTTAACTTCGAATCCTTGGGGGGCCTTGATTTCGGTAGATATCAGGCCGGAAGAAAAAAATCTAAAATCCGAATCCTCCAGATTTTCCTTCAACCATGAGATTCTTCTCTCGGACTTCGATGCAAGAAGTATTCTTCTCATGTTCCTGTCTCTTATACACATCTGACGCTGCCGACGAACATAGGCGT
>CAXHFM010000035.1:0-10715 GCA_964016345.1 uncultured Candidatus Poseidoniales archaeon
GCTTTACCTTATCTGGATTATTTGTCATTAAGCACACATTTTCTATCCCAACGGACTTGATTATCTTCGATGCAATTCCGTAATCTCTTGCATCAGCAGGATGGCCGAGTAAAATGTTCGCTTCCACAGTGTCGGCCCCCTTGTCTTGGAGATTGTATGCTTGAATTTTAGCATGCAAACCAATTCCGCGACCTTCTTGTCTCAGGTACACAATACACCCCCAGCCCACTTCCTGAATTTGTCTTATTGCGGCATTCAATTGTGGTCCGCAGTCACACCGAAGACTACCGAAAGCATCACCAGTAAGACACTCAGAATGAACTCTGACAAGTACTGGATTAGGCCCTCCCATTTCCCCTAATGTCAATGCCACATGATCTAGACCACTCACACTATCATGAAACACCCGAATCCTAAAATCTCCATGTTCAGTAGGTAGTTTGGCATCTGCAGGAACTCCTTCTTTCTCCATGATTCTAATTTTATCTGAAACCATTCAATAATCACCCGAAAATGCTGAATTCCTAATTAGGAATGTGAACTCTCCCGAATCTTCCTTTATTGATATCAGTGTCACATTCAACCTCTTACAAAGAAGTGGAATATCCCTCAGGGTTTCACGATCATCACATACTACCTCGATAAAATCACCGTCTGACAACTCACCTAATGCAATCCTAGTCTCGTTAATAGGAATCGGACAAAAGAATCCTAGGAGATTCAAAATTTTCCGTTCTGGACCCACAAGACCCACGGGCTTACTAAGGGGGAAGGGCGTTTGAATCCCACCCTCAAGTATTCACTATTTCAGGATTAAGAGAAATACCGTCCATCTTTCTCCCCTTGATGACATCGATTACATATGCAACCTTCTCAACATGAATTTCCACAATCAAACTTTCAGAATCCATGTACGTCTCTCCTATTGCTAATTCAGGAATTCTTGCTTCTGAGACGATCCAATCCACTATCTCCCTACGGGTCTTTTCTAAATCTCCAAGACTCATTCTGACGCAAACCATTCCAAAAGCATCTGAAACCTCTTCCCAATCGTCCCTCCTAGGAACAAAATCCCTCTCTACGCCCTCTGGTAGGGATGGTGGCTCAACAAATGGTATTGTCAAACCCCAGGTCGAACAGATTCTGTCTATTGATTGAACCTCTTTGCCAGAAACGAAGCTCCATGATTCGCCCCTGCGACCCATCCTCCCTGTTCTTCCTATCCTGTGAACATAGACTTCGGTATCATCTGGGAGATCGTAATTAACTACATGAGTGATCCCATCCACATCTAGCCCTCTTGCTGCAACATCAGTAGCAACTACAATTTTTTCAGATCCATCTCTGAATGAGTTAAGTATTTTTTCTCTCTTATTCTGTGGCATGTCTCCATGCAAGCCAACCGAATTGAAACGAAACTTACCTAGTCTCTCGACGATTAAGTCAACCATTCTCTTGGTATTTGAGAAAATTAGTATCTGCGAGTCATCCCCAGCACTTCCAATTATTCTCCCCAATGCCCAGAGTTTGTTTGCTCTACCAACTCTGACTGCATATTGATCAATTTCTGGTACTTCCACAACCAGATCCTCGCTCATGACATGGACGGGATCATGCAGAAACTCCTCAGCTGCATCCAATACTTCTTCAGGAAAGGTCGCGCTGAATAAAAGAGTCTGACTTCTATTCACTGTTTTCTCAAAAATCCATAATACATCCGGAAAGAACCCCATATCTAGCATCCTATCTGCTTCATCCAGACAAAATAGAGAGACAGTTTCCAAATTGAGATGCCCTCTTTTAGACATATCAATTACCCTTCCAGGAGTGCCCACTACGATATCTGTTCCTTCTTTGAGCTTCTTGGCCTGCTTCTCTAAATCAGTGCCCCCATATACTGTTTGTATCGCTAGTCCTTTATTCCCCTGCAATATCGAAAGCTCTTCTGAAACCTGTACAGCTAATTCCCTAGTTGGACAAAGAATAATCGCTTGAATCTTACCAGAAACTTGGCACTTCTCCAATATCGGTATTCCAAATGCAGCGGTCTTCCCTGAACCGGTTCTGGCTTGCCCTACTATGTCCCTTCCCTTCCTAGCGTGCGGGACAGACTCCACCTGAATCTCTGTTGGTTCAGTCCATCCTCTTTCCTTGATGGCTCTAGAAATAGGCTCCTCTAAGTCCCATTTGTCGAAACCTAATGGTGAAGTAGTCATGGAAACGCCTCAGAATCAGAAGTTCTCCGATTCTTTGATCTCGGCCTGGAGCTCTCCCATCCAGTACTTCTTGCAGTTCTCCTTGGTGAGGAAATGTTCCTTACTGGAGAAGTTGTGATTGTAGTGATTATCTTGTACAGAGGTAAATTGTGTGGGCTTCCTTTTGTGGAACTTCTGGAGGACGTGTTGCCTCATATACTGCCTAAATTTCAGCGACTTTGCACGGTTGTAACCTTTGGGGGTCATGCCCTCCCATAAGAGTTCAAATCTCTCCGCCTTTTCATCGACATGCTCACTCATGTGCCACCCTCGCTTTCCGGGCGACTTAACTTGTCTTTATGATGTTCACCCTTCACAATGCCTCTAACCATCTTTAGGTCTGGAGTATTATCTTCCTCATCTGGGACGTGTTCCAGAGGTGCCAGAAAGCTATTTTTCTGTTCTTCAGTTCCCTCCATTTCCAAGTCCGTAGATAGTGACTCAAGCCTTTTCCTCAAGTCTTTTCGAGTCTCCTGACGAAGTAACTCTTTGGCAGTTTCTCTTAATTCTGTGCCACTCAAAATTATTGAAAGGAGCCCTATGCAGGCCTTTCTCAATTCGTAGTCCCTGTCCCGTGCCCCATCTATTACCATCCTTGAAACTCTTGGACTTTCCATATTCAGCTTCTTTAGAGCACCTATCGCAGACTTCCTCACCGCAGCGTCATCATCAGACATCGCAACCTCGACTAGAATGGCCGCAATACGTGGTTCCGCTCCAGCAAGGGCATTAAGGGTCTTTGATGCTCTTCTCCTGACTTCAGCATCCTCATCTTCCAGGCACCATCCAATCAAATCCCATCCTTCTGCCCCGCCTTTTGTTGCCAAAACTCTCAGAATAGAAGACGCCCTTCTTCGCAGGTCAACATCTTCTTCGCGGATCAGCTCATCAATGTGAAGACATCCTGTTTCCGCCCATCTCTGGGATGTAAATTTCAATGCTGTAAAGGCACTCTTTCGATGTTTTTCGGCATTGTGCCTAAGCTCTCTTCTCAGAACTTCCTCACAACCTGACGGAAAAACAGGCGCCATTTTGATAAGAGAATTCATGGCCTCTTCCCTGACTTCAACAGAGTCGTCCATCAATCTATCAGAGAGACATCTGATCAGCCCCTCATGTTTCCTCAAGGAGAACGAGGGCATACTCTCCAACGCCGTGGCTCGAATAGAGTCACTATCATCATCTAGACAATCAAGGAGAATACCATGGGCGGTTTCAATATCACTTTCAAAAACACGGTTTAGTGCCCTAATGCCATCTTTCCTTCTCGCAAATCCCCCGCCTGCAGTTCTTGGTAGATCTAACATCTCCAACTCCCCAGATGCCAGTTTTAGGATATCGGCCCTAGGAATGACCTCCCAAGTTCCAGACATAGGAAGAAGGGCCCTAATGTCAGAATCTTCTTTGGCACTCGATTTCCTAAGCGCTCTACCAGTTCGTGGGTCTCTGGCTATGTATTCCTTGGCCATGGGACTCAGACGGCCGCACTACCTCGTCCCTATTCAAGTGACTGCCGTCACGTTTATGCGGCAAAATCCTATTCACTAACAACCTCGCAGTTGTTCACATGGGAAGTATCGACGAGGAGTTGAGGAGAATTATCCACGCCACATTTTCAAACTCGATTACCAATGAGCTACCTATTGACGAACTAGTGAGGATATGGGCTCTTGATATGCAGTGGATGGAACCAGACCTAGCTCCGCAAATAATAGATAAATTGTGTGGAACGGGATGGTTGACTAATACAGATGGGAAGCTATCCCCAAATCGCCATGTCGTGCCCCTGGTTCCCCCGTTTGGTTGGAGTCCGATCATTAGGGTTTTGCTAAACCCTCCCCAACTAGTAGTCAAACCCGTTGAAAAGCCTCGCAAAGTCATTCCTGAGGGCGATGCAGAATCACAAATTGTAATTGTCGCAAATCAAAATTATCCACCAGATTGGGCCGAAGCAAGTATCAAGCCAATGATCGCATGGATTTCGGAAGAATCGGGACTGCCGATGAAAGAGGTTGTCAGACGGGCGCAAAGAAAGAGGAGGGCGCTGGGCCCAGTTACTCTCTGGATGGCACTATCTCTGGTTGCGAGGGAGCAAGGATTGAATATGTCGAAAATCTCGGAACTAATCGGAAATCCGAGTTAGGATACGTTCGATGTTCTGACTTCGGCCGCAAGAAGGACTGGTAGAACAATTAGAGATAGAATCAACGAGAATGCCACGGCAATAGAACTTACTATTCCAAAGTCGCTAATCACTGGAATCGGAGACAGCATTAATACCAAGAATCCACATATTGTGGTTCCTGCGGACATCAACAGGGCAGTGCCGGTTGTAGCATACATTTCTCTCATTGAATCCCAAACGCCCATACCAGAACTCCTATTCTTCTCGAATCTTCTCCAAACATGTATTGAGTAGTCTATTCCCAGACCAATCGTCAGAGCAGTGATCATTATGGTAAGAACATTCCAATTTAGCCCGAGCATAGCCATAGAGCCAACAACCCATGCCCCAGCCAATCCAACCGGAAGGATGACCACCAAAGATTGTCCAAGCCTCCTAGTGAGTAAGAACAGGACAAATATAGATACTAGAAGGCTTATTGCTGTTGACTCAACTTGTGAAACAACCAGCCCGGACAGAATTCCGTCTATCATAACTACATCTCCAGAGGCGTAGGCCCTACAATCAACAAGCCCGTCACTATCCTCAATTAGTGATGCTTGGTGCTTGAAAACCTCAGAAACCCTTGCTGAATCTTCACTAGTCTTAGCCACTACATCTATACTCATTTTCAGAAATAGTATTCCCGAAGAATCCTCAGTCAATGCTACATGATCTGAAACTCTATCAGACCAGGTTTGCCCCCTCAGTGGGTCGCCTACAGATTGGTTTGATAACAATGAAGATATTGCTGAGGTCAGATCCCCTTCTACGAATCCATCAGAAATCCCAAGCTCGCCATCAAAAATTGCAAGATGGAATTCTTCTCCGAATGACTGATCGCTATCCACGGCGTCTCTCAATATTGGATACAGGCCGTCATAAGATGGGCGATCAGATGTTGTACTCGTCGGGTTGACTACTTCAGGGATACCAGAAATTCTAGTATCTAAGAAATCCATCGCCCTAAGGAGGTCAGATTCTCCTGATATTGAATCATCTCCGACAGGAGGCTCAATGAAAATATCAACAGTTTTCCAAGCCGCGGCATCATATGAATCATAGATATCCTGTCTTACTTGCATTACTTCCATCTCATCCTCAGATAGGAAATCAGTTAATTCGAAACTAGTATCTAATTCCATTACGGCTATCGACACAGAGCCAGTGGTTACAGCGGCTACAGCCAGCATGACCCATACGCATTCTTCCTCTGGAACTCTGTGGTATAACTGGCCAATTTGTCAAATTGTAGGCCAGCAGATGTTCCATTTCCGATCCCCCTCTCTGCCACAACATGTACGGCGCCCACGGTTACTGTACTGGCCAGGAAGGCAGATATGACCCCAAGCGCCAATGTTGCGCCAAAGGTTCTCAGTGGAGGTAGGGGGGAGAATGAATTCGAAAGGAATGCAAAGACAGTGGTAACAACAGCTAGCATCAAAGCTACCCTTATCGAGTCAAAGGACTGTACCCAAGCAGCCGCCGCAGAAGCTGACGATCTTCTCGCCTTCTCGTATCCTCTCTGTAGGTGAATTGAGTAATCAATGCCCAATCCGAGGACCACTGGCGCTACCGCTACTTCCAGAATTGAGAATTTCATGCCTAATAGGGTGATGGTTCCGTATGTCCATATCAATGCCGCAGATAGACTCAAGAGAGGCGCGGCAACCATGATCACAGAACGGAAAGCAAGTGCTAGAACTGCTACGACAACTGCTATGGATATCACGAACAACCAAATCATTTCATCTAGTGTCTTATCGTTGATATCGCTACTGATTAAATCATCCGAGATTACTCCATAAGATAGGCCAGAGCTCCCCTCGGAATTCAAGTAGGATCTAATCTGTTGTGCTACTTCTTCCCTTCCGTCTCTATCCAAAGTCCCATTCAGCTCGATAACCCAAAGCGTACTTGAAGCAGTAGGAGTTGGTTCTCCGTTTCCATCTTCAAGCCACTCGCAGACTTGATCAAAATCAAAATCAGTATGGAGCATAGCAGATGCCGCAAAAGAAGCAGTCGCCAAGGCTCGCTCGTCTCCCGACGCTTCAATACAATCTTCACCTTCATCCAAAACTAACTCTAACAAGCCCCCCCAATCAGCAAATCCTGAGATCCTTGAATCATCATTCGTTCTTTCATCGATCGTACGTTGAATCGCATCAGCCGCATTGATATGAGAGGAAATACTACCTTCCGGGACCATGAAGTTAATTGCTTCCATATCGTCAAGTAATCCTGATAGTTGTTGAATTCTCAGGACATTTCCACTATCTTCAGATTTCACATGGACATATACCCGATGGCCAGAAGGCGGAATCATCTCATCAATCCTATCCACGGCTTGCCCGGATTCGCTATCAGGGGAGAACGATTCTAAGTCTGTTGTGAAAGCCGGAAGCGGTATTATGACACTAGCCATGAATACTGTAAGCAGAATACTGACCATCAGGGAAGGTAAAGCTAATCTCTCGAAAGCCGATACCAGCCTATCTCTGGCTTCTTGGTCCCCCATGAGTCAAGGCCAAACCGACTCACTGTTTAACTTAGGCTTACATCAGGCCCCGTAGGAGCTACTAACTTAGGAAAGCCCTCAAAAGGGAGTGTCTGGTCGGGTTGCTGTCCATGTCAATAAAAGTACTAATGAACGAAGGTCGAGAACTTAGACTTAGGATTTCAGGAGAGACGCACACAACCCTTCAGCTTTTCAGATCAAGGTTGAACGAGAGCCCAAACGTGGAGTACGCTAATTTTTTCCAAAAGCATCCAGATTTGGACGAACCCGAACTTTATGTTAGAGCTGTAAAGGGAAAGAAGGCCGAGAAAGTGTTTAGGGACCTATGCGCCGGAATCTCCAAGGAGTTCTCAGGGCTAAAACTCTGAGGATGGTGAGAACGTGCCAACAGATGGCATAGAGGAATCTATAGGACTCGTTGGCTGGGCATTTCCGGACGATGGCGTGGGTGGCATTCTGAAGGTTAGAGTTGAAGATTTCAGAGTGGAGGAAGTTTCCCGTGTTCCTGCTTTGGACCCAAAAGGAAGATTTACCGTAGCCAGGGTCACTTTAACAAATTGGGAGACCAATAGGTTCCTGAACCGACTATCCAAACAGTGCGGAATCAGCAGAAATAGAATTTTTGCCTCAGGCCTGAAAGACAAGAGAGCAGTTACCACACAGATTCTTGTTATTGATGCAAATATCAAGAAGGTAGAGTCAGTTGAAATCCCCGATTGTGATTTAGAAATTCTAGGAAGGACTCATCAGAAAGTTGGGATGAGTGATCACGATGGAAACAGATTCGTAATAACAGTAAGAGGTTGTTGTTTTCCCGACGGTAAGCCGATGGATGGAAAAGAAGCACTAATGAGAGTGAACAGGATTCGTGAGGGGCTTTCAGAGAGTTTGGGGGCTGATGTGTTCCCCAACTGGATCGGTCCTCAGAGA
This sequence comes from uncultured Candidatus Poseidoniales archaeon, assembly GCA_964016345.1. Classification (GTDB taxonomy): domain Archaea; phylum Thermoplasmatota; class Poseidoniia; order Poseidoniales; family Thalassarchaeaceae; genus MGIIb-O5. Next base: position 7,868 of record CAXHFM010000035.1, read on the forward strand.
TTTGGTGCCAACAGGCCGGTTACTCCATTGGTGGGTATGGCAGTCATTCAAGATGACTATGAATCCGCCGTTGACTTGTATCTGGGAATGCCAGGAGGGAGGGCCAGTGAGGAAACACATAATTTCAGGAAAGAATGGAGGGAGACCAAAGACCCTTCTTCATGTCTGGAAATAATTCCCGGCCATCTAGGGTATGAGAAGGAAATGCTAAGACACCTTGAGCGTAAGCCAGATGACTGGCTAGGATCGTTCAAAACCCTTCCTAACTCTCTTCAATTGCTAATGGTTCACTCGTTACAATCGCTGGCATTTAATCATACACTTTCGAATAGGATTTCCGCTGGGATGAGCATAATCGACCCCGAGATAGGCGATATAGTCGCTCCTACCAAACCAAATGGGAGAATAGACGTATCCAAGATGGCATTAGTCAGTAAAACCAACCTAAACAGATGTATCAGAAATTGTAGGCTTGGCAGGCTTTCCCTAACTGGTCCACTTCCTGGTAGCGAATCTACGCGAACTCTCGGAAAACCGGGGGAGGCAGAGTCAAAAGCGATTATTGACACGAATTTAGAATCATTGAATTGGAGAGTAAAGAGGATACCCCGGCTCTCTACGAGTGGGACTAGGAGACCATTATCAGTCCCGTTTACTGATTTTTCGGTGGAGGAGGCGACAGAAATACCCGATTCCTCTGAGAAGTCTAAGAGATGGGACGAGGCTCCTCTGGAGGGAGATAGGTGGAATCCCGATGGAGCTTCGCTAAGGCTCTCTTTCACTCTTCCGCCCGGTACCTATGCCACGGTCCTCATGAGGGAATTCATGAGGTCTCCGCTGGACCACTACTGATCAGAGCCTTCCCATTTCCAAGGTCTCGATTTGACCAACTAGGGGGTCAGTTCCCCTAACTCGTGCTTCGAACTCGTCTACTGTGCCTTCTCCGTCTTCTAGGACTGCTTGAACCTCGATGAACATCATTCCGAAAGCCAATGGCTTAATCTCGAATGTCTGAACTTCTTGGAGCTCCCCGATCCTCGAAGCTATTCCATCGTAATCCGGTCTACCTTCTTCTGGTTGATCCATAGTAACCTTGTATTTCACTACTACATGTCCCATATTTGTGCCTCCTATGGTCCCTGAAAGCCACATTCTGGACAAATGTAGGGAACTCCCTGAAGCCTGCATCTCCTGCTTCTGCCAATGGCATACCCGCAAGTTGGGCATGGAAACGAGGTACTCTTGGAATCAACCAAGGGTAATCCTGATGCTGTGCAAGTGTTTGTCCGTGTTGACATTCTAGTTCCTCAACGAGGTGCCGAGCCACCTCCCCCTTTTAGCGTTGACCGAAAGTATGGTTGAGTTTATGCAATCATTGAAATGGGGTTACTCCCCACTCAATACGGAGTGGTACAATGACTGAAGAGGAGCTATCTCTGACCGGACAGCAGAACGACCTATCTTCATTCGTCTCTGACGAGGGCGGAATATGGAGTTTGAGACAAGTAGAGAAGGTCAGAGGCTGGAACAATATTGAGTATGGTGCAGGCCTATCCGGTAAGAACACGCCTTCCACTGGACTTTCCATGAACAGGGCATACATCCCTCCTGGTGGAATTGCCAAGGCCCACATACATGTTGATTTTGATGTGATGATTTACCTGCTCAAGGGAAGCGTTAGGCATGAGTACGGTCCCGGATGCAGGAAATCAGTGGTCCACAGCGCAGGGGACATGTTCTACATCGAACCCGGTCTCCCTCACGAGGTATTCAACACCTCTGATACAGAATGGGTGCATGCCATAGTTTCTCGATCGGACGCGTCAGAGTGGCAGAACATAGCGCCCTATGACAGGGACTCCGAGTGATTACTGAATGCTCAGCTTAGGGCCTAGCTAGAGAGCTCTAGTATTATTGGTCCGGGATTTTTCCAATGAAACCTCAGCTCCGAACCATTCAAACCATCGTTAGCGACTAGGAAGAGCTTGTTACCCAAGGGGGTCAGAAATCTTGGATTACTGCTCGATAAACTGTTAATATCTATATGCGATGTGGTATTACTCGCCGACTCATAGTAATGCAGTTCGTCTCCATCGTCTGAATCATAGGCAGCGAAGTATAGCCTATCTCCCAAGGGAGTGAGATAATCGGGATGGCTACCATACCCAAACTCATTAATTTGAATCATCACAGTACCGGATTCAGTTCCATCACTCTTCCACAACTCTTCTCCAGACATCCCATCGTCTGCAGTGAAGTAGAGGGCCCCTTCAAATGATGTTAAACTTCGAACATTACTACTCGTTGAGCCATTTGCAATGTTCTTTACAAGAGATGTACCGGAATTAGTTCCGTCACTCTTCCAGAGCTCTCTCCCATTATCATCTGTGGCTACGAAGAACAACTCACCCCCTATTGCCAGCTTTTCGCCGGGCGAGCTGTCACTACCATTTTCAGCTATGTTTGAGACAATACTTGTTCCAGATAACGTTCCATCACTCTTCCACAACTCTTCCCCAGCAATCCCATCATCTGCAGTGAAGTAGATAGATCCGCCCATGGACTCGAAATGGACTGGGTCGCTATTCGAATCTCCATTTCTAATGTCTTTAACTAGCTCAACACTAGCCAGTGGGCTGCTAGTGTCGATTACGAAAAGCTCCCTGCCAACATCGGTATTTACTGCTCCTTGATCCGCATTTGCACTGAAGAAAATTTTATTTCCGACTTTCTTAAAATCCCTTGGCTGACTACCGACCATGTCTACCAAAGCGCTCCCCCATTGGGAGGATGGCCAAGACGTGCTTGGTGACCGCAGATCTGTTATTTGCTGTCTCTTATACACATC
>CAXHFM010000036.1:0-10661 GCA_964016345.1 uncultured Candidatus Poseidoniales archaeon
AGATGCACGTAAGTCTCGTGGGCTCGGAGATGTGTATAAGAGACAGAGTGGGGACGGAATCAGGAGTAACAGAGGGGCAGTGTGGTTCTTAGGTATGGCTTTCGGAGCCTTTCTTTCTCCACCTGATCCTTTGTCGATGTTTCTAGTAGCGGGACCTGTTTTGGTCCTGATAGAACTAGCACTGATACTCAACAGTCTGACTAAGAATCGTTAGAAATTCCACGATTCCTAGCATCCTCGGCCCTTGCATCAGCGCGCCCCTGTTCGACGTCAACATACCTCATGATGAAGACGCCAATAGCGATGAGTACGGCGATGCTGAGTACACCGACCCTACTGTCGAACATTACCGTCATAGTTGCATATAGTAGCGGCCCTACAGCGGCTGCGACCTTTCCGAAGAATCCAAAGAATCCAAAGAACTCTGTACTCCTCGTCTCTGGTATCATTTGCCCGAAGATACTCCTAGACAACCCTTGGGAGCCACCAAACAGAGTACCTATCATCATTCCTAGTATCATGAATTGCATTCCAATCTCTATGCCCAAGGGCTCCCAAACGTGTTTCCTTACTGTTTCCGGAATTGCGTCTAGAGCTCCGTCACCTAGACTGGAGGGATGGTCGATCCCGACATTAGAGGAGGCGTCTAGAGGGCCTCCAGAAACGCTGATACTGAACCTAGAATCTGATATTGACGCCAGAATTGAAGAAATGTCGCCCGCAACTGGGAACAATAGCTTTTCATCGGACGACTCGCCATATGCCCATTTGTATGTCCCGGTCCTTTCATCAAATTCTACAGGGAGCATTTCTGAGAAATCACTGGCCCACTTCTGCTCATCGAACTCGCCATCTTCGAAGTCCAACTTCTGAGCAATCTCACTGGCATAGTAATTTACACTCACCTGGTAAGACTGAGATTCTTCATCCCAATCATACATCACCTCAAACTCATCGTGGGAGTCGAGTTCCAATGGTGCAAAACCAAGAATTGCGAAGCTTAGCACCAGCCATCCGATCAAGGACGCATTTAGCGCCTTCTTGGTCCCCCATGCATTAGCCAACCTTGTGAATAATAATGCGCATGGCCAAGCGACAAACTGAATCAAAACTATAGTGATCATTAATTCGGTGGTCGATACTCCCAGAACGACAGCGCCGAATATAGGCCCTACTGCCCATACGGTGTTGATAGCGTCTATGAAAAAGAAGTATGCCAGCATGTAAATGAACAGTGTCCTGAATTTATTGTACTCCTTTAGTGTGGTCCAGACTTGGGAGTAAGCCTCTCTAATGTTCGGGACTTGCTTGTCGTTATTCATAGGAGGCTCTGGTACGTACTTGAAAGTGATAAGTGCAAAACCGAACCACCATACTCCTGATGAGGCCAGGCAGAATCTAATGACTGCGTCTCCCCCTATACCCAGAACTAGTCCTAGGTGTACAAGAAGAAGGAGTCCTCCACCAAGATACCCATAGGCATAGGCCCTATTCGAGATATCATCCATCTCATTATCTGTGCCGAGGTGAGGGAGTAATGCGTTGTAGAATACCCCTGCAGCGTTCAGGCCAATATTTGCTATGAAGTAGAAGACTAGGAGCCATATCCACTCATTTCCAGGCCATAAGAAATCGAATCCCAGCATGAATGTCGCCCCGGCACCTACGTAGGTGAGAATTCTGAGCCAACTCATTTTCACAGGCTTGTAATCTGCAATCACCCCAAGAGCAGGTGCGACTATCGCTACAGCCCATGTTCCTAGTGCGACGAGGTACGCGATTAATGCATCCCCTTCCATGGTGATGCCTGCGATAGTGGTGTTCAGTCCGTTGGCTTCTAGGAATAGAAATGCGAACCAAGTAGGGAAAATAGCAGAGACTACGCTAGTCTCAAACGCTGACTTTCCCCAATCATACATACAATATCCACGCACTTCCAATGGTTCGGACGCGCGGTCCAATTCTGCTTCTGACATGACAATACCTAAGTCCCGTAGAGGCAGAGAGGTAATGAGTATTGTCACGTCTCCATATTTTCTCAGATTGCATTAATTGCCTCCTCATGTTCGGGAAGATTGAATTTACATGTGGAGTCAGCCAGCTGAGAATTCCTTAGACGCCCTTAAGCATGGGATGGAATTTTCTGACGGGATTGAGTTTGATTTGAGGATGAGTGCAGATGGGGAGCTTGTAATATTCCATGATGAGTTCGTTCCAGGTTCTGGTTCAATAAGGCCAAGATGTATCGAAAAAATGTACACAGATGAGTTGCAAAGGCATGGAATTCTAACCTTTGGCGAGCTCATAAATGATCGGGATTTCTTAGAATCGTGGAAGTCGGGAAATAAGACTGTTGACATAGAAATCAAGATGCCCCATCCGACGGTGGGAAAGAATGATGATGATTATCTAAAATCTGTCATGGAGAGAATAGCGTCGATGACAGGCAATTTTGAGTTGCCAACTAGATCCACTATCGTTTCAAGTTTTTCAACTAGATTATGTGCAGTTTCAAGTAGTATCAAGTTTGATTTTGAAGTTACTCAACTTGTCCCTAAGATACGCCCATGGGGCAGGTACTGGAGAGTCAAAAGAGCATTTGCTATGCCTGAATTCGTCACGACTTCGGTCCCTTACATCGCCAGTAAATTCAGATCCGATGGAATGAGTTCAATTGGGATGGCGTTGGAATACCTAAAGGGATGGGAGAAATATACCAGATTCGGTCCTAAAGTGGGATTGAAGGGGAAGGGGCTTGAGAAATTACACCGATCTCTGAGAGGAATGGGAGTTTTTGTTTGGCCCGGGCCCTTGGAGCTCGAGGATTCTCTGATAAATGCTGGAATTTCGATAGTTTCTGATCATATGAATCCAGAGGTGGTTTCGAAGCCCGATGGGAGTTACAGATGGCCAAGACCTGCTAGTCAGCCACTTGATGAGGAGTGGGAAAATATGCTAAGATCATCAACAACTAATGAGAGGGCCGATTTGATAAAAGAGGCTGCTGACAGCTTGCCTTGCTGGGCAGAGGTAGGAACTAAAAGAAAAATTGAGATTATTTCAGAACAAGGAAGGAGGATGTTATGGGATGGTTCTGAAGAAAGTTGGAACCGTGACCACGAGAATGGCATCCCTTGGGGTAGTCCCAGGATAATTGGGCATAGAGGGTCTGGCAAGAGTCACGGATGGTAAGCTATTCTTCTGCCTGGGCTCCGATTTCTTTCTCTCCATCTTCCCCGGTAAACTCGGAAATTGTCATCTGTTCATCTGGAGCCAGAGAAGCGGCCAGTTGAGCGCTTGTCAAACCAAGCTTTGATGCTTCGTCCCTGAACCATGCCCTGACTTTCCTATATTCTATTTCTGGGCAACCGAAATACTCTGCAAACCTCCTAGTAGTGGTCAACCTCCTTGTTAGTCCGTCTCTTCTCTTGTCTATTAGGCCAAGACTGGCTAGATCTCTGACGTGATCGTAGGCTTTGGGCCCTAGCATATCTCGTAATTGCGCCTGGGGCATTGGTTGATGATAGGCTATTAGAGCTGCAGCGGGAAGAAGCCTTTGTGGGATTTCTGGCTTGAATGACTCAGGTAGAAAGGGAGAGATATCTGGTTTGACCTCGATAATCCACCTTCCAGAAACGTCTGTCAATTGTAGAGCTGAGGATTCTCTCGAATCCATGGTAGACTTCAGTTCGTCCAATCCCTCTGAAATTTGAAAATTCCTCAACGATAGAAGAGAAGCCAGCTCATCAACAGACATTGACCTGCCGGACCCGAAAAGAATTGCTTCCAGCAAGGTTGACAGATTTTTTCCCTTACTCATTGGACCTCACTCCCTTGACCTCTCCGGGGTGGAGCTTCGCGGTCAACTCGGAGAAGCTCTCGTCTCCATCCCAAAGGGGGGCTAAAGTTACCTTGCCATTCCTACCCGGTTCCTGAGACAATTCGGTATACCCCCTATTGGTTAGGAAAAGAGCCGAGACCAATGCCGTTACTTGGGCCTCTGCTTTTGCTTCCTCGTGTTCGACTCCTGAATCTAGAGCCATTGACATCAACTCCTCCGATACGTCTTGCAAACCTACAGATTTATCCTCGGAGATAGCCCTGTTTCTCAATGCGTACCATGTCCTCTCCAAATCTCCCTCTAAATCCTCCACGTGAAGGCTCCCTTTGAATCTCTCTCGCGCAGTTGAGAGGGCTTCTCGCCTCTCCTTCGCTATTCGTTCCCGTGTCCTTTGCTCCTCGGCCAGTCTTCCAGCTTCCTGCAATCCCATCAACAGTTCACCTAGAGTCACGGGGCGACCTTCGTCACGATGTACCCTGCCTTCGAATATACTGGGAAGAACGTTATCAGCGGCGCCAGAAAGTACCCCGACCGAAAAATTGTAATCATCATCATCAAAATCAGTTTCCCAACCGCCTTCGAAATCCCATGTATCCTCCTCATCAAAATCAAATGCCATCTCCTGCTTCTCAATTAGTTTGGAGGCTTGGTTTCTTAGGATTGACCAGGCCATTCTGATCAACCTTCCACAAGTGGGCAAATCTATGTTCTCGGAGCTCTGTATCCTTGTTGAGAACATTTCCAAGAAGCTAGAAAGGTCTACATCCCACGGATCCAAATCCTTACTCTGGAACATCTGGAAAACTAATGCTACCGACCTATCAAATGGGTCGATTAGAAATTGATGCTCTGCCTCCTCCATACCTGCCAATTCGGAGATTCTATCTAGATACTTGCTAGTTGCCAAGTCGGGCTCCCCACCTAGTAGCCTTGAGACAATATCGTCTCTCATTGCTTGACCATCTAGAACCGCCATCTTCAAACCTCATTGGCATCCACTTGTTGATGCGATGGGCCCTCCATGGCCTCTTCAGTATCTTCTGTATCGTGGAAAATTACCTTTTCTTTCTCATCGATATCTTCACTCCATTCGCCGGTCCTCTCCCTCAGCGAGTCCATTACCGAGTCTGATTCGTCGACTGAATCTGTTTCATCTGTATCAATCTCTGTGTCGATCCCTGCTCTTTCTGCCAGACCACCTAAGCTAGCAGGCGTATGGAGAGCTTCGGGAACTTTAGGCATGTCCCGAGGATCAGGCAAATCTGGCATTGCATCCCTCTCGGCCTTGGATTCCTCCTGAGCCCTTTTCTCCGCTTCAAGCTCTTCGCTGAGTTCTATCGCTGCGGCCCTATCGAAGTCTGTAATCCTCCTGCTGCATCCATCACCAGCATGGGTAATACCGATGTGATGATCTGCTAGAGAAAGACTGACCTTCCTCAGTGTAACCATGATGAACTGAGCCCTCTCACTTCTTATCCTGCACAGTGTAGCTATTCTTCCTGAGTTGAATGGGTCTAAGTTCTGGTCTACTTCGTCAAAGTAGTAGAATGGACTTGGTTCGTAGTCTTGGATAGCGAAAATTAGTGCTAGAGCTGCCATTGACTTCTCTCCTCCGGATAGAGCGGATCTACGTGTATTCCTACTCTTTCCCGGAGGTACGCAGGCCATCTCTAATCCGCCGTCGAAAGGATTCTTCGAGTTCTCCAATCTCAGTTTGCCCGATCCGGAGGGCTGCAGAATCTCGTAGACTCTACTGAAGTTATTGTTGACATGCTCAAAGACAGTCATAAATCTGGTTCTCCTCTCATTTTCTAGTTGTTCAGCTATGCTGACCAGGTGATCTTTACGAGAGCGGAGAGTCTTGCCATCTTCGATAAGGGCGGCTATTCTCTCAGCGGTCTCATCATACTGGTCAATAGCCAGCATATTCACATTACCAAGGTTGCCGAGACGGCGTTCGAGCCCCTGCATCGCTCGCTCCGCCTCGGCAATAGTTGGTAGTTGGATATCTTCGGAAGGGATGGTCACACCAGCATCTGCTAGTTCTTCAGCTGTCTCTTCGGCCAGAGTGGTCTTCTGACTAATTTGGGAGTTGAGTTCATCTATTCTTGACCTCAGAGTCTCTCTCTCCTTGGATAGCTGGTCCAGCGCAGCCCTGAGACTTGCTCTCTCGCCTACAAGCTCGTCCCTCCTGTTCGTTAGGATTTGATGCTCTTCGTCGAATTGCTCTGATTTACCCTTGAGTTCGATTAACTCTGATTTTGCAGTAGATATTGATGACTCGAGTTGGGATATTGATTGTTTTGCGAAATTAATTTCTTCTTCTTGTTTAGAGATTCTTTTTTCAATGTCAGAGACCCTCTGATTCATTAGAACAATCTGACCTTTGTTTGTTAATATTGAAGATTCGCAAGATAGCTTGGTCCTCTCCGCTTCAGTCCTCTCTCTTTCAGCAGACCTGAGTATTTCCGAAAGATGGTCGGGGGTGTTGTCTTGAAGTGCCTCCGCCGCATCTGTTCTATTCTGAAGCGCTAACTCGAGCGCGACTCTGGCTTGTTCTGCCTCTGATATCTTCAGAGACTTGTTGTCTTCACATGTTTCGAAATCGGAACTAGAGGCCCCCATCCTATTTTCTATCTCTGAAAGTGATCTAGTAGCCCTATCCATATCGGCTTTCCAGTTCCTAAGTTTGACTGAGTGATCGCTACCATCAACATTGTTAATTCTATTTCTGAGATCTTGGAGATTGAGCATTGTTTCTCTTAACGCCGCGTCGACGGTGGAGTAGAGTAGGTTTGACTCCTGAACCAATCTCTCATGCTTGTCAACACTCGAGTGTCCTCCTGCGCTACCTCCGAAAGATGGGCGATTTCCACGAGATTTGGACCCCCCTGTCATTGCGCCTGAGCTCTCAATCAGTGAGCCATCCAGAGTCACCATTCTGACTCCTCCCATGTTATTTCTGGCCACTTCCATCGATTGGACGAGTAGTGTGTTCCTGCTGGCATAGATTACTGCTATCTCTACCTCTTGGTCATAGTCCAATAATTCTTGAGCGAATCCAATTATTCCGGGATTTCTGGCTACAAGAAGTGTTCTTCCTTGAGGCCTGGAAACTTTGAGCTTGTTCAGAGGGAGGAATGTAGCCCTTCCTCCGCTGTTATCTCTCAACCACTTGATACACTTAGCGGCGACCTCGTCATCTCTGACGACAATGCTCCTCAGACCATTTCCTAGTGCCGTTGCTAGTGCTTCCTCATGGGATGGGTCCTTCGGAGACGTTAGTTCGCCCAGCGTACCCAAGATTCCAGAAATCTGACCACTCTCCCTAAGCCTTGTTAAGGCGGCGATAGTGACTGCTGAACCTGGAGCGGATGACCTGGCCTCTTGGCGCGCTTTTGCTTTGCTAAGCTCCCTTTCGGCATCCCTTAGCCTAATCTCTGCTCTGTCTCGGTCTGACCTCAATTCTGATTCTTGCTTTTGGAGACTCCTTAGATCGTCGGCTAATGAGGATCTGTCGGATTCGGGGCCGTTTTCATGGATATCATTGCCGATCAGTTCTAGATCGTCCTTGATCATAGTTGCCTCCTCGAACTTTTCCTCGAGATCTGCGAGGTTTTCGGATGCCAGTTGTGATGCTTGCTCGGCCCTATCTGACTCAAGTTGAGCCTGTGCGTACGCATCTTGAGCCTCAGAGACTCTTTCACTAGCCTTTCCTAGTGCCCTGTTTAGATCTCTTGCGAACTTATCTCCAGACTCTATTGCCTTTCTGGCTTCTGCCTCTTCATTGGCTGAGTCAATTAGTGACTGTTCTGCATCTTCCAGGGATACCTTAGCGTTCTGGAGCATTTCATTGGCATCATTCTTCGCCCCCATAGCTCTTTCTAGCTCCTTTTTGAGAGTGGAAATTTCTTCGTTTGAATTTGAGATTATCTTTCTCTGATCTCCAATTCTATCAGAGCCCGTTTCTATCTCTATCTCGTGTTGTCTGATACTCTCCATAATTCTCTGAGCATCTCCGGCGAGAGCTTTTCTTAATTCAGACTCAACTGAGACGAGTTCTGTGTCGAAAGAGTCTAGTTTCTTATTTCCATCTGCGAGTGAAGAACCCAAGGACCTAACTTTCTCTGAATAATTAGTCCTCTCATTGCCTAGAAGACTAACCTCATCTAGACGATTCCTGTACCTTGATTGGTATAGTGTTACTCGGGAATTGTCGAATTCCTCTTTAATTTCCTTGTACTTGAGGGCTTGCTCTCTCTCCTTTGAAAGTTGTTTGAGTTGTTTCTTCTTATCGTCTTCGAGAAGATCTATTGTCTCTATGCTACTCTCGACGTGTTTTCTCTGAGTTGTTGCTCTTCGGATTTCATCATCATATGCTGTGACGCCAGCAACGTCTTCCAAAACCGCTCTTCTCTTGTGTGGAGTCATTGTGGCTAAATTGGTAACGTCACCTTGGAGTACTATGTTGTAGCCGTCTCCTCTGAGTCCGGCTTCAGCGAGGACTCTTCGCATCTCAGTAGCGCTAGACGGCTTGTCGCCGATTCTGAAAGATGAGATTGGGTCGCCCTTTCTGTTCAGCCTAACGGATCTGGTGAAGGACACCTCATCTTCCTCAATCCTCAGCCTCCTCCTGCCGTCGTGCTCAGCCACATTGGCGAAAACAAGAGTTACTGACATGTGCTTAGCGGCCTTCCCCCTGCCCCCTCCATTGAAGATTAGCTCAGATACGTTTGAGGCCCTGAGTGCCTTGGTTGACTTGGGACCTAAAACGAACTGTATGGCGTCACCAGAGTTGGACTTGCCACTCCCGTTGGGACCGGTGATAGCGGTGAATCCCTTGTCAAAGGGGATTACCATGTCTCCGCCAAATGATTTGAAGTTCTCGACTTCTATTCTTTTGAGATGCATCCCATCACCTTAGTATCGGGAAAAATTTCCTCCGACACCAGCTTGACCTCCCTGCCTTTACGCCTATGAATGTTGAGGCTCCCTAAAGTTCAGCATAACGGTTCCGAGGTATTACCCCATGCGCCGTTGAGAATCAATAATGGAGAAGATTCTAGGGTGGGTCCTCGTGGGTGTACTATGACAGACGAGAATGGAGCGGGGAATCTCGAGCAGGTCGATGTGGCAGTGATAGGTTCTGGCATAGCAGGACTATTCCTAGGGGTTGAGTGTGCTAGATCTGGTCTTAAAGTCGCAGTTGTCACCAAGAAGGAGGTTTCGATGTCATCGACAAATTGGGCGCAGGGAGGGATAGCAGGAGTACTAGACCCCAATGATCTGGAAGGTTTGGAGTCGCATGTTAGGGATACCCTGGATGCAGGTTGTGGACTATGCGATGAGGCGGTGGTTCGAAGTGTCATCACAGAGGCATCGGACAGAATTAGAGATTTGATCGGCCATGGGGTGCAGTTTGACCATAACTCATCTGGAGAATATGACATGGCAATCGAGGGAGGGCATAGCGGAGCCAGAATCTTTCACACTAGAGACAGGACGGGTGCCGAGATTGAACGTGCTTTGACAGAGGTGGCATCGGATGATTCTGCCACAAATCTAACGATATTAGAGAACTGGATGGCTGTCGATCTGATTCAGAAAGTCCACGGTGACCCAGCCCAAGGAGTATCCGGAGTATGGTGCCTGTCGCCGGAAGGAGTGGTTTGGACACTTCCGTCGAGAGTGGTAGTTCTGGCAACTGGAGGTGCGGGCATGATGCATAAAGCAACGACTAATCCTTCAATTGCCACTGGAGATGGAGTTGCGATGGCAAGTAGGTCTGGTGCAGATATTAGGGATATGGAATTCATACAGTTTCATCCGACAGCTCTACACTCGAATAATCCTAGGCCATTTCTGATAACAGAGGCGCTAAGAGGTCACGGAGCAGTACTCATGACAATTGAGGAGTATTCAACCTGGAATACGAATGGGAGTGCCAATGACCCTTCTAAGCACTCGTTCATGCTAAATTACTCTCCAATGGGAAGTCTTGGAACCAGGGATGTGGTAGCCAGAGCAATTGATTCCGAGATGAAGAGATTGGGGGACCCTCATGTACTTCTTGTTACCGAGCACTTGGATAAGAGCGACCTGGAAAACTCATTTCCTACGATTTCCAGAAGATTGCGAGAAGAGGGAATAGACATAGGGGTGGACCCGATTCCAGTCACTCCTGCCGCGCATTACATGGTAGGTGGAGTTGCAGTGGATGGACTGGGAAGAGTTGAGTATGAAGGAACTCCGATGCCTGGAGTTTATGCAATTGGAGAGGTAGCTTGCACGGGCCTTCATGGAGCCAACAGGCTGGCTTCAAACAGTCTTCTAGAGGCCGTGGTTTACTCGGGAAGAGCGTCCAGAGATATTATCCAGAAATGGAAAAGTGGCGAGCTTGGAGGCTTAATTGGGAGACTCCCAGAATGGAGATCAGAGGACCTCGGACTACTGATTGAGAATATCCCTCTTATCACGGACCTAGATGCCCTGAGGGCAACAATGACTCAGGACGTAGGATTGGTGAAGAGCGATTACAGACTAGAGCGAGCTGAGAGAAGGGTTGAGCATATTGAGAAAGAGGTGTCACGATATTGGAAGAGTTGCAAACCTACCCAAGAGCTGATTGAGCTACGTAACCTAGTCCTAGTTTCGAAATTGGTCGTTGATGCATCGAAGTCTAGGAGAAATAATGTCGGGCTTCACTTTAACATGAATCTTGTTTAATTATTCTCTTTGTGAGGACATTTCCACTCCCTTGATCAAGGCCATCAGCATCGAATTGAGAGGGGTCGGTATTCCAAGCCCCTCTCCCAAACTG
>CAXHFM010000037.1:0-10562 GCA_964016345.1 uncultured Candidatus Poseidoniales archaeon
AGAAATAGGGGAGAAAATAAAATACGCTTGGGGGCTTCTTCCACAGAGTATCTTAGACACGTTGCAGTGTCTAGAATTTTCTTTGACAATATTGTGCATATCCAGGCCTCATGGCCTACAATGGGGCTTGAAATAGCTCAGCTGGCTCTAATGGGCGGGGCTGATGATGCTGGCTCCACTATGATGGAAGAAAACGTTGTTTCTGCCTCTGGGACAAACAAAACAATGGCCTCCGAGGTAGAGTTACAGAAAATTATCCTCAGGGCAGGATATACCCCCAGAAAAAGAGATTCTGATTATTTCTTGATTGAGACAGATATAGTCAGTGACACAGAACTCTTCGCTATCACTCCAGAACAATGATTAGGACTCTGTACGCCCACTTCTGACCGGCAATTCGTCAATAAACACTCTGCTGATAGGGGCCTCTACCTTGATTGGGTTAACCCATTTCATTCTTGTACCATCCTTCTTCAAAGCCTCAATGACAATCTCCCAATGAATCGCTATCATTGCAGAATAAATAGTTCCAGGCCATGGTTTACTAGGTCCTTCTAAGATAACTTTCTCATTATCTACCTCTATCCATGGTCCAAAATCTTGGACTCTCATAGGCTCTAGGAGAAGTAATCTCCCTCGGCTGACCGGCATCGGAACTGACTCACCAACTCCAGTCCCATGTTCATCAGCAGTTGAAATCCTCCTTTCTGGTAGTTCTGTTGACATACCTGGTGCTGGTTGACCGTACCGGCGCCTGCCTATGGCTCTCAATAATACTTCTCTTTCTGGTACAGCTACTCCGACTTGGATTCTTGCCTTTGTAGCTGTAATGCCTTCCGGTAAGGATATTTTACTAATTTCAATGCCATCTATTGAGACATTGGATATTTCAAATTCAGGGGAAGGTAATGGATTTGCAATGTATTCATTTTGCCTTCTAATGTCCATAATATTTGCTATTACCCTTAGTAATATTGGTATAATAAATACCGGGAATGCTATCAAAATCATCAAAGGATAATCAAGAGGGCCAATAGTAAATGGTGTAAAAATAAAATCTGGGATTATGGTTATACCAATCAAAGCCGGCTCCAATGCGTGTAGCATCAGTGAGAGAACTAGTACCACAACCCCAGGTAAAATCGTTTCTCTAGCTGTTGCGTGTAATGTATCAGGCTCAATGTACCACCCATTTCTAGTTCTCATAATAAAGGGCAGGGTTTCTGTTGTTACTTCGGTATGAATGACGGGAAGAGACTTATCTCCCTCTAACTCTTCCCTCCATTCTATTATCCAAGAGTTGTCAGTACCGATTCTTAGATTTGGAGGTGGAGGATTTTCGGACTCTAGTAATACCTCTACTAAAGGAATCCCCTCGGGATCACTATTCTCATGATCGAAAGGAGGGTATCTAACTCTCTGTACCGATCTATACATATTATCCCCATATCACTGCTGAAGCGGCTTTGGTAGCCAATGTTCTAAATTCAGGTACTTCTTTTAGTAATCTCAGTCCTAAAGGTATGGGATTATCTATTTCACCGGATTGATTAATTATTTCTGTTACATCAGGTCTAGACCAGATTTTGAAAACATCGTCTAGCTCATTGTCGGTTGCTTCTGTCAAAAAAGCATTTCTAAGAGCCCTAATTCTTTCCAGCTTCTTCCTCATCGGATCTAGTGACTTCCCTATTTTTCGCATTCTTTCTTCCGATAAATCTCCATTGATTATGGATTCTGATAACTTTGGAGCTAGGATATCTACTTGATCGAATCCAGTACTAATGCCCCCTCCAGTGGTCGGTTTGCACGCTCCTGAGGCATCGCCAAACAATGCTACTCTCTCCTTGAGTGGATACTTAATCAATCCACTGGGAACAGGTCCACCAAATCTTCCGATAATGGTACAGTCTTCAAATCTATTTTTCCACATCGAATTATTCATCAAGTTGCTAATCAACACCTCACATGATTCGTTGGTGAGGAGTTCAGCCTTACTCCACATGCCAATTCTCGTTGTTTCACCTGATGGTATCGCCCAAGAAAAAAATCCTGGAGCTATCTGGGAACCCGTAAACATGTCCAGTTTGCCTTTCTCATTCGGGTATCCAGTAACCTCTACTTGATAACCTATCATCATTTCCTTTGGTCTTCCCATTCTCATATATCTTCGTACCCATGAGTGGGCTCCATCACATCCACAGACCAATGAACACTTGATTTTCGTTTCTTTATTATCGGATATTAATGTAACTTCTGCAAACCCGTCAAATTTTGAAATACTTTTAGGACGAGTATTTAGGATTAATTCTGCTCCGCTATCCACTGCTAGTTTTACTACTCCCTCATCGAACTTTTTCCTACATACAGACCATGTTCTAATCCTTTCAGGAGAGCCAATATCCACCGTAATCCCACTTGGACTGTTTATTCTTGCGCCCCATATGGGAGACAGTACAGATTTTTCCAATGGAACCCGTGCCATAGCGCTCGGATTGACTAATCCAGCGCATTGAAAGGGCCTCCCAATTTCTGAATGCTCTTCGATAATAAGCACTGAATGACCCAGCTTTCTAAGGTTCCAGCCCAGATATCCTCCTATGGGTCCCGCACCGATAATTATTGCATCATAGAATTCCTTTGAAGTGGATCTCACTATTGGCACCCCAAGAACTCTACTTTTTCCTACTCTTCTTCCTTAATGACTTTAGATTTGTAATTATTTTACTTGCATCCGATTTACTCACTTCATTAATTTCAGCTAGGTCTGCCATAGCGAGTACATCAATTATAGGTATTCCCAGCTTCTCTGACATATCTGTAATCAGTTTTACTTGTGCTTCAGACGCAGGCAATGAATTATTATTCTCTTTCATTAATCCTATTAGATCGCTAGCAGATCCATTTCGCCCTCCTGTCAAATCTGCCAGATCCTGTATCCCAACCAGAGATAGGGCTTCTTCCTCGGACATATTCGATTTTTCAATCAATGATATCAGGTAGCTTAGTTGCTTCTCACTGGGTTTGGTAATAATTTTTCCTTCTTTGGCCATTTCTTTGAGCTTCTCTATAATTTCACCGGCCTCCTTCCCTGATAAATCTGAAACTGATCTTCCATTCATAATATCTCTTTTTTCACTTTCTTCCATACCTGATATCTGATTTTCTATGGAGTATTTTTGTCTAGGAGTAGGCTTCCTGCTCTTTATCTCAATAGCGTTTTCATGGGCTTCCTTGAATGAAGATGAGAACCTTAACCACATGTCAGAACCAGCCGCCAAGCCCTCTTCTACAGAATCTAGTTGCCTCTCCATATCTGCTGTAAATTCTGAAGAAAACAGCTCTAATTCACTTCCTTGATCGTTGTAAATAGGAGCAACCTCCATCCACAATAACATCCCATTTTCTGTTGGCGATAGAGAACCACTATCATTTGTTATATATTTCCTATCCGATAGTTTCAGCACTGTGCTGACATACGTTGATGGACGCCCAATTCCTGCTGTTTTCATTTTCTTAACTATTGAGCTTTCAGTATACCTCCTAGGTGGTTTAGTCTCATCGGTAGTCATCTTGGGGTTCCCTTCCATATCATCTATTTTCCACACTGAACCTTCTGTTAGTCCAAATGATGGCTCATGGGTCCTTGGTATAGGAAGAAATTCTGAATATTCTGCCTCCCATCCTGCATGAATTCTCCAAGAAGCAGTTCCTGAAATAAGTAGCTCAGAGGCACTGACAGAAGCGGTTAATTCTCTCCTTTCCCGCACTGAAACTGACATTTGACTAGATAAAAAACGACTTCTAATTAATCGATATAATCTAACATAATCAATCTCTACATCTGATGGCTCTACTAACTTAGGATCTGTCGGTCTGATAGCTTCATGGGCATCTTGAACATTGGTGGCGGCTTTTTTTGCATCAGAACCAAGGGCGCCAGGTCCCAAATAGTCCTCTCCATATTTCTCTAGAATTATTTCTTTAGCAGCGTCCCTCGCACCAGAGCTAGTTCTTGTTGAATCTGTTCTTATGTAAGTGATATATCCCTTATTGTACAGGTCTGAAGCTATTTTACTAGTTTTAGACATAGACCATCCCAGTGAGCTACTTGAAGATTGAAGTAAAGTATCGGTAGTAAAAGGGGGCGAAGGCTTACGATTCGTCTTACCTTTCTTGATTGTTACCAACTCAAAACTTCTTGAATTTACTAATGATTTGAATGCCTCTTCAGCAATTTTAGGATCGAAGGTTCTGTCAGAAAAGAATTTACCATTATCATCTCTCCACGCATTCTCATCATTACTATCATGGAATCTAAATTTGAACGTGTAACCGTCACTGACAGTGTGAACTGTATGATAGGGGATCGGGACATGCGCATTTCTCTCATTCTCCCTGTCAACAATATAGCCGAGTGTGGGTGTCTGGACCCTTCCCATAGATCTCAAATTCCAGCTTTTGGCAAATTTCGAGCACCTGTAACCTACTAACCTATCCATGAATCTTCTAACCTTGGCAGCATCTACTAGACCGTGGTCGATATCTCTATGGTTTTCAAGTGCATTTTCAACAGCTTCCTTGGTAATTTCATTAAATGTTATACGGGTAACAAATGGAAATTCTGAGAAGATGTGCATCAGCCTCCATGCTATAAATTCACCTTCTCTGTCAGGATCAGTAGCAATGTACACTTCAGTCACATCTTTACCCCTTGCTTTTGTAAGCAATTTATTGACTACCCTTTCCGCCCTATCAGTCCATTCCCAAGGTGGATCGGGTAGACTTCCTTTCTCAGAAGCCCACATGGCTTTGTTGCCCTGACTTCCACTACGAGGAAGATCTTGTACATGTCCAAAACAGGCTTCCACTATCCATCCCTTACCCAAGTACTTCTTGACAGTCTTGCCCTTAGCACCAGACTCTAGAATCATTAGCTTCATGTTTGCACCATCACTGGTTGTGATATTTAATGCCCAGAATATTACCCGTATAAACATGAGTAAGCTCCGAGCATTACAACGCGCGCGCACGCGCACACACGCGAGATGTCAATAAATTCGCGAGCTTGCTTCATCCCAGATTTCATCTGAACCCGGACCTCCACAGCCTACACATCCAGGGTACCCAGCCACGGCTAATTCTAATACCATCTTACTAAAATCAGCCCAAGGTTCACCACTCTCAGATTTGTTAGATTTGACCCAGCAGAACTCTTCTGTTTTTTCTTTTTCACCTATAATGAAACTATTACCTGAAGAGTCAAGTATAATTTCTTGAGATTCTATGTATGTGAATTTTGGAAAAGTTATCTTAGAAGGAACATTATCAGAAATTTGTAACATTAACTTACTCGCACTCCCCGAGATATCTTTATTCAGATATAGCACTCCTCCTTCTGAGCGTAATAGTCTCCTTGCGGCCTCTCGTAAAGAGTCTACATAACTGGCCATGTATACGCGACGTACACATAACTATTGAATGGTACTTTGTCCCCGCGAAGGTATGGGGTTGGGCTGGAGGATATTTGCAAGGCCGATCATTTCAAGATTAGATTCTGAGAGGTCTCATAATTTGGCCCTTTCTGCACTATCCAAATTTGATAAATCGCAGTACGGCAAATCACTGCTTAGTGGAATGTTCCAGTCTCCCGAACTACCCTTGCACGTTCTCGGAAGATTATTCCACCATCCATTAGGTTTAGCTGCTGGCATGGATAAAGGTGCCAAGGCACTCAGTTCGTGGCCAGCACTAGGTTTTTCCTGGATAGAATATGGAGGAGTGACCAGATTCCCACAAGATGGGAACCCAAAACCTCGAATGTTTCGGGCCAATTCTGAGAGGGCGCTGGTGAATAGTATGGGATTCAATAATCCCGGAGCTTCTTCAGTTAGAGATTCACTAGTCTCAAGATATGCTTCTGGTAATTGGCCTAATGTCCCAATAGCTGCTAATATTGGAAGATCTAAGAAAGTCAGCAATGAACAGGCTCCATCCGATTATGCCTCTACTTTAGATACTCTCTGGAATCATGCCGATATGTTCGTCCTCAATGTCTCATCGCCAAATACTCCAGGTCTGAGAGATCTGCAACATGAAGATTTACTTTCGGAAGTTCTCAGTCAATGCACTAAGGTAAGAGAGAGATATGATTCAGGTAAGCCAATCATGCTAAAGCTATCACCCGATTGTTCGGATGACCAAATTACTCAGATTTCCGATATTGCAACTCGAAATGGACTAGATGGCATTGTAGCAACAAATACAACAATTTCTAGGCCTGAACCCAGCAACACTCAATCCAGAATCGCTTTTTCACAGAACGGGGGTGTTTCAGGTAGGCCCCTTCAAAAGAGATCACTAGAGGTTATCTCTAATCTGTATGAGCACACCGATGGAGGCATGACTATAGTTGGAGTTGGGGGGATCGACTCCCCAGATAGTGCCTGGAACGCCATAACATCTGGGGCAAGTTTAATTCAGCTTTATTCCGGTTTAGTTTTCAATGGCCCAGGTGTTACCTCCAGTATTGTCAGAGGCCTAAAGAGAAAGGTTTCAGAAAACGGATTTAGTGGCATTTCGGAAGCTATTGGTTACGCCCACAGGTGATGCCTACTCAGAAACTGTCTTCTAGTAAGTTCAAGTCCAGTATTCATGGCACTCACACGGACTAACAGGCTCCTCGCCGTAGGCGGTTCTATTATTGTTCTAGTAGTCATGATGCTGGCAACAGTAGATCCACAGACCCAGTACTTCGTAGACGAAGTTATGGAGAATCCTGAAGACTTCGAAGGACAGGTCCATGTTAGGGGTGAGATCGCCAATAATTCAGTAGATTCTGAAAACTATACATTCTTACTATTAGGAATAGAATACGAATTGTTTGTAGATTTCTCAGGAACTGCAGTTCCAGATGGTTTCAATGAAGGGAAGACAATTGCTGTAAAAGGACTGTTAATGTATGATTCAGGGACTTGGATTTTACAAGCTAAGGAGATTCAAACAGGATGCCCTTCTAAGTATGTGTCCGCAGAATGACTCCCGATTCTTTGAAATGGATACCCTCTCCCCGACATATGGGCTAGGGGGGGTGTTGACGTACTCTATTTTTCACAAATCGTCGATAATGGTGACCTGAAGTCCGAGGGCGGCGTAAACGAGCCATTGTGGACTCGTCAGTCAACTACGACGCCTCGCCCCCAAGAGATGCAGGTTGGTGGAGTGATGATCCGGAGGGAACATCAGACCATCCTATGCCCGGGAACCAGGTCAGGCGCGGAAGCGAGCAGCCCGACCGGGGATGCTGGATGCCTTGGGGAAGCGGGGCTGAGAAGACTGACGTAAAATCCGTATTGATGACGAACGTCCACCGAGGACATGCCCATAATCTACAATTGGTTGTTATCCAGACCGCCCATTTTGCATACGATATTGAAGTGCTGTTTTGATACAGGTTGAACCGATAATCTCTGCCCCTTCGTTAGTAAGGGCATTCCTTCTAATGCACTATTAGTTCTTAATTCGGGGAGGCTCACTGGATTCAAATCGTAAACAGGCTCAATATCAACCATAAACCATCTAGGATTCTCGGGGGAGGCCTTTGGGTCAAAGTATTTTGAGTCTGAATCCTGGGCTGTAAAGTCAGGATATGCGCTCTTGCAAACTCTGGCTACTCCCGCTATGTGCGGTGGCTTACAATTTGAATGATAAAATAGAACTAAATCGCCAATGGACATATCATCTCTCATAATGTTCCTAGCCTGATAGTTTCTAACTCCATCCCAATGTGTACTGGCATCAGTTTTTAGTTGATCCCAAGGGTATACATGTGGTTCGCTCTTCATCAGCCAGTAACGTGTCATGATTTGCCGTGAGGGAGCATACAAATCAACGTTTCACCAGGCATCGTCTGAAGAGCCAAGTATTATCGCAGCGTCAATTGTATCTGCCTCATCTCTAGCTATCGCTCTTCGAAGTCCAGCAGTTTTTACCATTGTACTTACACCTCCAGTTAAACCCAAATTTGCCTTTATCATAGCTGTGAATATAGCCGGTAATAAAATCAAGGCTGATATCGCAGCGACTAACAATAAGAGAATAATTACTGTGATGAAGGGCTTGATGGCCTCGATTGGAATTAGGTAGGCACATGTTAGCCCACCAGCAGTAACAGTAGTAGCTTCAAACAAACTTAATCCAGTACTCGCACACGCTGTCTGGATTGCCTCAATTGTACCGCCTTGTTCCTTAATTCTGTTAGCTATATGTATGGAGAAGTCAACTCCAACTCCAACTAATATAGAACCAATCATTACTGTTATCAGGGAAAGATCGACATCAAGTCCATCCATGGCTAGCCATTGCATCATCACTGTAAATCCTACAGGAAGCGTTGTAAGAATCGCATATCTGACGTCTCTGAATACTAGTGCAAGAGTCAGTACCGTGAATAACAATGCAAACCCTAGTGATGACCACTGTGAGTCTACAATTAGATTGTTAACTTCTATTGTTATGGAAGCAACACCAATTAATGTGCTTGATGTTACTGCTCCGTCCTTCTCTTCTTCAGCGTAACGATTTACCTCATCAACCGCAAGTGTGGTACTCTGTACGTCCATGAAAGGCATATCAATGTATATCAGACTCCTATCATAATCTGGAGATATGAATAGCTCCCTCATCTCAAGCGTCATGCTCTCATAGAATACATAAATTAGGAAATTCTGAGATTGTACGCCCCCAGTATCTTGGAGGTCTAGGTAATTGAGAGCGCTCCAAAATGACAGATTTCCTGTCTGCTCTCTATCGAAAATCAACTCTGCTACATCCTTGATGGGCCCGAGATCATCTGGAATTATGTCACTAACTGGTGTACCTGATACATTTACACCTACTCCTATTGCCTTCATTAAGAAAACAATAGATACAGCTGTAGTATTATCAACAGAGTTACATTTGGATTCCAACTGCTCTATTCCCTTGAGGTTGGAAAATGGGTCTTTCTGGGCTCCAGCTTCTGGAATTGGGTCAGGATCTGCATAAATATCCGATTCAATTAAGAGGAAACCAGGCTGTCCCGCGTTAAATTCTTCAGAGTAAATACCCATCTTATCTACGGCATCTACTCCCGCTGGTGCCATCTTTAATAAATCGATATTTTCTTCGACATTAGGCCTGTTATATCCTGCAGACATTATCATAGCCATCATGAAAATAACAAGCGTTACCCTTGTCCATTTTATTGGAACTCCTACTGCTCCCTGGAATACTTTAGGCGGTGGATGTGAGGGCTTTTTTAGATCCAGCATCATAGTTAGATTGGGTACCATTAGCATAGTCATCAAGTATACTACAACTATACCCCCCGATAACGCAAAACCTATCGTTTGAATAGGCTTCATTGGAACAAATACTAGAGAGATGAATCCAATGATTGTAGTCAATGCCGACAAAAGAACCGCCCTTCCAGTAGAGCTAATGGCTTCAGACATTTTTTCCCTGGGGGATCCTTTAGCTTCCGCATAACGGTTAGTAATGTGCAATCCGTATGATACGCCAAGGGCCAAAACTATTGGTCCGACGATAATCACTGTCATAGTAACTTCATAATCTGTGTAACCAATGAAACCAAGAGTGATCCATACTGAGCACAACGTAGGCAAACCCGATATAATTAGCGTTTTTACTCCCTGAACCCACCTTATTCTTCCAGTCTGTAATAGATCACAGTGGAATAAGAATAATCCAAATGCTACTATCACTACACCAACGGGGAATACTTGCCAAAATAGCTGAAATGATTTTTCAGTGATAGCATTAGTGAGAGGTACTGGGCCCGTAAGCGTCATTTTTAGTCCGAGTTCAGAACCATCGCATATTTCTGAACCCTCGTCAGACTCAGGATCTACTTCATTCCCATTAGAGTCTTTACATATCCAGTTATTTTCCTCTGAAATAGAATCAATAGTTGCTTGCGTTTCCTCTATGATGTTTGAGATTGTTGTATCATCTTCCCCATCACCATCTAGATCTAGATTACTGCTGATTCCAATAATGATTACTGCCCTATTCCAGTACCCCGCTTCAACTGTGTTTCCCTTGCCTACATCTCTCACTAGTTTGTCCAGGGCGTTTTGAGGCATCTCGCCTAAAATCTGATCCACTCTCTCCTGCTCGTCTGGTATTGAATAGTCACCGATTAGATTTGACTGTTCATCAACAAACTCATCCACTTGTTGTGAGAACTCGTCACTTCCTGTAGCCTCAGCTATTCCAGAAAAGAAAGCCTTGACGACTCTTCCCCCACTAGAGTTTACTTCTTTTACCACTGTCGACACCGATAAAACATAAATTACAAAATCTTCTTGCCCTTTATCGTCTCTTACGGTATTTAGGGAACTCTCTACCATGTCTATCTGTTTAAGAATAGATAACTGATCTACACCAGTTTTCTCGGATTCTACATAAATTACCATAACATTAGTTGTCCAATTAGTTTCAACATTTTCTATATCTCTCTGAACTTCCGATCCTACAGGCAAATATACTGCCATATCCCC
>CAXHFM010000038.1:0-10401 GCA_964016345.1 uncultured Candidatus Poseidoniales archaeon
ACGCCTATGTTCGTCGGCAGCGTCAGATGTGTATAAGAGACAGGTGTAGGTGCGGAACCTGTAGCCTTTGTCGATTATATCGCGACGCCGAAGACTGACCCCTCAGTCCATTCGATATTGGGAGAGTCTCTTTCAGAGGGTTGCTCTAGATCTAGAGTTACATTGGCAGGAGGTGAGACAGCGACCCTTCCAGGAATTGTGAGAGAGCTGGACATGTCAGGTACTGCTTTGGGCTGGTTTCCTAGAGGGGAGGCCATTACGGGAGAGCGCCTGGAGTGTGGAGATCTTCTAATCGGTTTGCCTAGTAGTGGCATTCATTCAAACGGTTATACCCTCGTCAGAGCGATTGTCGAAAGAAGTGGCCATTCTCTTCTTGAGGATGCTCCTTTTGATACCTCTCACCCAAGCAGAGAGATAGAGCGCTTTCCAGAGTCGAACGGAGAGATTAGTCTGGGGGAGGTCTTGCTGAATCCAACTAGAATCTACGTTGATCCTGTGATTGATTTAATTTTGGAGTGTAGGGGTGGTAATGGTCCTTGCGACTTGTCCGATATCAAGGCAATAGCACATATTACTGGTGGCGGCTTATCCAATCTTCTTCGGCTTCATGATAGCTTGGGTTGGTATATTGAAAATCCACTTCCTCCTCATCCAGAGTTCCATTGGCTTGCCAAGAATGGTTCCGTCGATTCCAAGGAGATGCACAGAACTTTCAACATGGGCATGGGAATGGTTCTTGCAGTGTCCAAAGGATGTTCTAATTCCGTATTGGAATGGATTTCAGATAGGCTACCCGGAACTCGCATAGTAGGCTCAGTTACTGACAATGGACGAATTGTCACTCATAGTGATCCTTCTGTAAGGTTCGATAGTTATTGATTAGCTTTCATAGTCAATACCTTGTGCCATGGGCTCTTCCGGACGTCATGGACTGGGAGGAACCGAAAGGGTGGCCCGGTGTAATTTACAGGGAAGGCCGTACATTAGTTAGGGTATCCGAGAAGCCTGATTCACAGAAGACCGGGCCTGTTTCCAGAAGGGGCCATGGTGTATTTTTGAATCCAGCCATGTCTGGAAGTAGGACTAGGAGCGTTCTTTTACTAGATTATGCGATAGAAAGCGGAATTCTCGGAGACGGGTCGATATATGCCTTGGACGGGCTAGCTGCAGGAGGCATACGAGCAAGGAGATGGTTGAATGAAATCTCTGAAGGCAATGCTAAGAGGCTAGATGTCACAATCTCTGATCTGGACGGGGAGGCTATTGGCTGGGCTATGGGCAATCATCGAGATTTCCCTCCTCTGCACGGAAAGGGAAAGCTCTCAAGCTCGGTTGGCGACCTTCGCAAGCTAGTTCTTTCTCATGGAAGACATTGGGTCGATATTGATCCCTTTGGATCTCCATTGCCCTTCCTTGACACGGCAGTTCAGTCTCTGGCCAGAAGTGGGGTGATAGAAGTGAGCGCAACCGACACGGCTGCTCTGACTGGCTCATCCCGTGGAGCGATGCTGAGGAGATATGGTGCTAGAGTGAGGACCGATGGTCTCGCTCACGACTCGGCACTTAGGGTGATGCTGGCTAACCTTGCAAGTACTGCCGCTAGGCACGATCGCTGTTTAGAGCCGTTACTGTCCATATGGGACTCACATCACCTAAGAGTCTCGGCAAGGGTTCGAAAGAGCAGGAGCGGCGCTAATATTTTCGAGGATAAGATCGGGTGGAGAGTTCACTCGCCTACTCATGAAGAGGTTTTGGCATCTGTAGAATCAGGATTTCAACCGAGCTGTTCTTTGGATAGCCTGCCAATGACTTGTCTCCTTCCCCTTTCCCATCCCGTGGAAAGAAGAGACCCTCGAATATCCGGTCCTCTCTGGATTGGAAGTATTGGCGATCAGAGCGCTATGTGTTCGATGACAGAAGAGAAGGCTACGAGGCTGTGTGCCCCGGAGTTTGTGGACGGGGACTTGGCCGAGTGGTCTGAGAAGGACTTTGAGATGGAAAGGAGGAGGGTTGTCAGATCGGTCAGAAATATAGAGCATGAGGGAGCAGTAATCAGCTCTGCGCACCATATTCTCGTTGATGACCTATCCAGTTGGCTGGGTATTGGCTCTCCGCCGAGTCCCACTCTGATGGTAGAAAAACTAAACGAGATGGGTTGCGAGGCCTCTCTGACTCATTATGGAAAGCCGTCATTCAAGACAGGTGCGAGTTGGGATGATATCGTGGAAGTGGCCTTGAGTCTTCAGCCGCCGATGTAGGACATTTCAACTCTTTCAGACATCTTAGAGCTGTTCAGTGATCGTTCCTCTGAGTATCTGTCTTTCCTCTTACTCCAACGTTCACGAATCAGGTCCATGATGTAGGAGTCGGTATGTCCAGCCCTAATTGGTGAGATGAGATCAAGTCCGTTGTTCGAGAAGAGACATGTGAAGAGTCTCCCGTCTGAGGATATCCTAGCTCTTGTACAATCACTGCAGAACGGTTCCGTGACACTGGAGATGATTCCTATTTCACCACCATTGGGCAGCTTGTATCTCTTGGCTACATCACTCTTGTTTTCGGGTATGATTCTCTCGATGTCACCAATCATATGCTTTATCTCAGAGGCGCTTACAACTTCGTCGAGACTCCATCCGTTGGTCGTACCTACATCCATGTACTCGATGAACCGGACAGCAATGTCCCTATTCGAAAATCTCTCAACGATATCTATGATTTCATTCTCGTTTGAATTTCTCTTGACGACTGTGTTGATTTTTACAGGGCCTAGACCCACTGATTCCGCTGCCTCGATACCAGCGATCACTGCCGCGACCGTGTGTCCTGAATCTGTTATTGCGGCGAAGGTGGCCTCATCAATGGCATCCAGGCTCACGGTAACCCTATCGAGGCCTGCCGCTGAGAGAGCTGGTGCGTATCTTGGGAGTAGGACTCCGTTGGTTGTCATTGCTATCTCTGCGTCCCTGATGGAAAGCATGGATACCAATTCGTGGAGATTCCTTCGCAACAGTGGCTCTCCTCCCGTGAGTCTAATCTTTTTCACCCCCAGGGAAATGAAAATCCCTGCAATTCTGTCTATTTCCTCGAATGTCATTATGCTGTCCTTAGGCATGAAAGGGAAGTCCTTTCCAAATACCTCCTTAGGCATACAATACGTACATCTGAAGTTACATCTGTCGGTCACTGAAATCCTGAGATCTCGCAACGGTCTCCCCAACCTATCCAAGATTCTGGGGTCGCTCACAGGCCATGCAGAGGTGCTATGGTGATAGTGGTACCTGAGCAAGCCTTGAAGAATGACCTAATGCTACGACGCACGATAATCATGCTGAGTTTCAGTTTCAAAGCCAAGGAAATGCTAGACCAGTTTGCTGAGGCCGCAGAAGAGATTGATGAGGTCTGTCTAAGGGTTGAAATCACAGGAAGGGGAAGAAACGGCTTTGAGTACGACTTACAGTTCATCGAGAGAAAGGACTCCAGAGATGGAGACATTGAGATAGATGTAGATGGAATGTGTGTCTTCATAGACCCAAAAAGTGCGAAGTACATCGATGGAACAACTCTTGACTACCAAGAGACATTGATGGGAGGCGGGTTCAGCTTTGAGAATCCTAATCCCCTATGGATGGATGATATCTCGAAAGCAGTAGCTGAAATTATCGAAAGCGAAGTGAATCCTGCAGTTGCGTCCCATGGGGGGCATGTTGAGTTGATGGGAGTAGAAGATGGAAAGGCTGTGATAGTGTTCGGCGGGGGTTGCCAAGGATGCGGAATGGCGGACGTGACGCTCAAACAGGGAGTAGAGACCATGATCAAAGACAACGTTCCATCGATTATCGAAGTTATTGATGCTACAGATCACACGGCCGGGGAGAATCCCTTCTACTGATTACAGAATCATAGGAACGTCGTCTTCGTCGTCGGGACCTGGTGCTGGAAGGGCTGTGGACTGCGCTCTCTCAAAGGCCTCCCTGACCTTCTTCTCAATGTTTTTGGCATCTTCCAGAAGATCCTGAACAGGAATCTCCAGATCCATTAGGTCGCTAAGGCCGTCTATCGCGATCAAGGCGGCTCTAGCGTCTGGATACATTGGGTTACACTCTGCCAAGAGTGCAGTGATATCCAGTCCCCTCCTCTCTCCCTCTGCAATAAGATATCCAGTGATTCCCGAAACTATTCCGTTCTGGATTCTCTTGATGCCTGCATTGTCTAAGCTATCACGTCCACTGGGTCTGGATGAGACCCCCCACAAATCACTATCCTCCTTGATTCCGAGATCGTTGCTTATCACTCCGTCCACGACGTATAGTGTGTCGAAGCCCCCTTTGGTAAACCACTCCAGTACTGTCTCCCCGAAGTATGCATCATTCTCGGGAGGGAATTGGATTTCAGCAGTAAAGACTCCGATACCGTCTCCCTGGTATACTCTCACGGGATGCTTAGGGACTGAGTCATGAATGAGTGCTATGGCAGGGAACTTGGGATGCATTACTGTTCCCATGGGAGAGAGCTCTAGTGATCTGATTAGGTGGGTTGCGGCAATTACACCCACTGAGCCGACTGTTGAGAAGCCGCATATGGCGATTCCACCTAGGCTTGAAGGGTCTGCCTCTGAATGCAAAACTAGTGGATAAGCCACATTGGTCTCCTCTGCCATGAGTGGCGCTTGAGCTAGGTACATTTCAATATCTCGTTTAGAGGATACGAACAAATTATCCACTGTATGGTATTGTTAAGGAATTTGTAGAAATAATAACTTCAAATATATCCCTTCGCAGGGAATGACATGAGCGAGGAAATTTCGGGACCAATTGGGCGCATCTTCATTAGAGTAGGCTCAGAAGAGATTGACCTAACAGGCAGTGATTCTGAGGTAGAGGCCTCATTGACCAGAATACTGAAAACGGATACATGGCAATCTGCTCTATCGAAAATCAGGAAATCGAGAGATTCGGCCATCGAGTTAGCGACCAAATCTGCACTGGAAGCAAAGATTCCCGAAAGGGGATCTTCTTTTGGACACCTTCTAAATAACTGTGGGATTGACAAGACGGGCGACATTATCCTGGCCTCGATTCACTATCTTAGGTCCGTAGAGAGGGAAGTCAATACCCCACCACGAGAAATTCGTAGGTTGATTTCACAGACTGGAAGATGGACAGAAGATGAAGTTGAGAAATGGAATCTCTCTCTTTACATTAACAGAATGATAGAGGGGGGTACAACTGGAAGAGGCCGTGAACCCCTACTTGAGTTTCCTTCTGGAACTCCCAACAAGAATCGTTTCGTAATTCTGACTGAAGCTGGTCTTGACTATCTAGAGGACTTATCAATTGGTGAGTAGTATGGCCGAAGATCCAAAAGATTGGTCATTTACTTCTCACATTGGCAAGGACCTGCGTGGTGTGGACCTATCTGGAGCTGATCTCAGGAGAGCTGTCTTCGATAGGGCAGATTTGGAAGGGGCTGACCTGTCTGGAGCTGATATGAGAAAGGCATCATTCAAGGGAGCCAATCTCATGAAAGCTGCATTTGATGAAGCCGACATGCGCGATGCGGTTTTCCTCAAAGCAAAAATGAACCTTTCTAATTTCCAAGGATGTAGGCTTGATGGGGCAGATTTACGGGGAATCCGGGGCAGATATGCTATCTGGAGGAATGCTAACTGGTGGGATGCCAGGATGAACGACGATCTAAGGAAGGCACTGACCAAGAAATGGCCAAGAGAAGACGAGTGATTATTGGTCCAATAGCTTTGATAGTCCTTTTCGCATCCATTCGGGGACTGGGATCTTGTTCTTTATTTCCTTCATTCTAACACAGACTGTAACCTGTTTGGATGTCCAGCAAACTGTATCTTCCTGGTTTCTGAACTCGTATTCCCAAGTTATGGATGAAGTGCCTATCTCCCTGACCAAAATCTTGCATTTTACCGTATCTCCGTATGAAAGTGGATGGTGAAACTGGGCCTCACTGTGTACGAGTGGGAAGCCGATTCCCTCCTCAGTCAGAATTTCATTATAGTGGCGCCCGCAGGAGTACTCCCATGACTCCTCATAGAACCTGTGGGCTAAATCCCAGAATCTAGGGTAGTAAACAATTTTTGCCATATCGACCATTGGGAAGTCGACGCGTCGGGAAGATGTGAATGCCATATATGAAATCTGACAAGGGGGTAACAAATGTAATTTACCGTGAGGCTTAGGGCCCTACGGAGGTTGAGTATGACTGGACAGATGACAAAGATAGGTTTAGCGGCGAGTGCTATTTCGATAATCGCATCGATTTACATTTATTTCTCCCACGATGGCGGTGATCCCATGTTAGGGATTTTCGTTGGACTTTGGGCGCCAACACTGATACTGTATGCACAGGAATTAGACAAAATGAGCGATAAGTGAATGGCGGACCCACCGCGATTCGAACACGGGTTACAAGCTCCGCAAGCTCATGTGATATCCAGGCTACACTATGGGTCCAGTGGGTTTTGGACCCGCGTCGCGTGTTTAATTGCGACGGTTTAAGGACCATTGATCCAAAATGATGATGATTTTGGATTTTTCTCGGAAATTTTCCTTTCTATCTGTAAGAAACTTGAGCAGTTCTCCACTAGATATGTGGATGGTTTTACCCCATACATTTTGAGATTAAAAAGCGGTTTTTCTTTGATTAGCCTTGCATACAAGGTTGTGAAGGTGACTGGTTGGAGTCTCTTTTTTTGGCTTAGAAGTTCATTAGAAAACTCCTCCGGAGTGAATTTTATCTTAGGGCTCTCTGTAGTTTCTTTGGAGGAGTTGTTCGTTTCGATAGAAGATTTTTCTTTAGATTCTAAAACTGAAGAAGCGCTACCCTTTGATCTCTTTTGGAATGTATTATTGATGAATCTGAGAGCCTTTTTCCATCTGGTATTCTCAAGCTCTACTATTCTGTCTTCCAATTCAGCTAATCTGCTAAGGAGAATGGACATTTCATCTGGTTTTTCCTCTAGAGATGTAAAGCTTTCAAGTGAGAGCCATATTTCTTGAATTTCTCGGTCCTGATCATTCTCTGGAAGAAGAACCGAGGAAATTGACCATTCGACAAATCTCTTTACTTGATTTATTGCCAAGAGGGGGATTTCACCAGATTCAGGTATGGTTCGTTGGGTTTTGGGGCCAATTACATGGCCTATGAATGCGGTCATAACAGCGTTTCTTCTGGCATTACAATGATAACACATGGCTACCATTAGATTCTTCTGCTTATTATCGCCCCCCAGAACAAATGGAAACAAGTGCTCTATAGTAAATGACGAAGGGGAGGGGTTGTAATTTTCGGAAGAAGTGCTACTTTTCGTAATTATCCTATCGCAAGTGATGCATATTTTCCCTATTTCTCTGGATAGTTTTGCTTTCTGCCCTTTGGATACCATCTTTCTAGTTGGAGATTGTCTTGACTGGATGAAGACGGCTGAAGTGTCTTTACAATGGGAGATCGCCTCATGTATCTCGGTTTCAGTGAGTGTCAAATGCATCCGTCCTGCCCATGGCCGTCGCCGCAGGAATCTCTAACATACCTGAGAGTAATTAATCATCTCGATTAAAGTGGCAGGATAGTCTTCCACCTTGGTTCTGCCAGCTTCTTGGCGTTTGGTCCGTCTCTAACGTTCTTGGTCTTGTTAGTGAGGACCCCGTGCATACCTTCAACGGAGAATTTGACTCTCAACTCTACCATCCGGTCCCTCTCTGCTACCATTGCTTGCTCTTCGTCCAAATCTACAGTGGCTGAGGGCGTCTCCTCATTACCATTGAATAGGCTCATCCTGGTCCCCTCCAGAGACGCCCGGGGGGAGAAGTCGTAGTCCTCGGGATTGTTCATCCAGACGCTGGCATCGACTACCAGCTTCTCTCTGATGGATAGCTTGGTTATCTCCATCGACTTGACCATGCTTAACGCAGGCAAGAGGAGTTCAAAGCACTTCGCACAAGGATAGTAGGCTCACGGGCCTACTTCACTGATTCTGAGAACCATGACAACTACTGTTACTGTAAGGTCCCAGTCATTGCCCTGGTCTGGATCTACTCCATCTACAGGAAGGTCTGGATCGCATTGATCTGCCGTTATTATCCAAGTCCATATTCCTTGACCGAATCTCTCTCCAGCTTGATTCAATAGCTGTTCTTCGAGGGATTCCTTGGAATCGGCGGAGAGAGTGTATCCACTATCTGGATAAGAGTTCATTTCGCCTCTGTCTATGGAGGCGCTGGAGTTCTCAGTAATGTTGTTCTGTGATGTGGATGCGAAGGTGCTCCACCCGGACTCCATATCGAGGGAAAACGTGAAATTGTCCTCCGGGAGCAAGATTGGTATAAGTTCCCGTGAAAGTGTAAGGGTTGAGTTTAGTTGGATTACCCTTCCCCCCAAACCGGGCTCATGCTCGTAAACTACTGATTCTCCCTGCTCTAGGTATCCATTCCAATTTGCTTCGATTATCTGTTCCTCCCAAACGATATTGAAGACCCTTGAAACTACCATTAGGTTCCAACTGGTTGTTGATACTGCTCCCTTGTCATCAACCACAGTGACTGATCCTGTTCTATTTCCCGCTTGATCTATAATCAGTTCGACAATTCTTAGCGTCGAGTCTGCGTCATTAGCAGGATCGCCGTCATTGTTGGAATCGGAGAATATGTTGAAATCCCAAATAACCTCAATTCCGGCTCCCTCTGGATCGAATGATCCACTGGCATCCAAAGTGGCCTTCTCGCCGGATTTGATGAACGTAGGCATTTCCAGTACGATTGTAGGGGGTGAGTTGACAAATATAGAAATGGAGTCTCTATCGATTTCTCCATCGTCGTTCAATACTGTCACCTCTACATCATGATAGCCTGGGCTCACAAATGTATAGCTGGTAATTCCCTGTTTGGTGGTTTTTGAGCCCCCGTCTCCAAAGTCCCACTGGAACTCATCGATGATAGTTGGACTTGGCGTAGTGGACTCCCTAGCATCGAAATTGACTGTCTCACCTAGATTTATTTCGGTCTGGTCCGCCGATATTCTTGCGTTGGGGACATTGCTACCGAGACCTGTGCAACCTGAGAACGTAACCATAACAAGTGATGCTACAATCAGAAACGTCGGATACTTGGCATTACGTATCATGATGCTCATCCAACGTTTCACAATATATGGCTGTTGGATTGGTGAACACACTTCTGTTGATTGCGATAGTTCATGGACATCGCCGTCTAGGGTCATTCATGCCTAGTCCGTTTGATGGTATGAAGGTCATCGGTTTTGACTTGGAAACAACTGGCTTTGATTGTAGATCCGAGAGGATTGTAGAGTATGCGATGGTAGGTTGCGATTCTGATGGTAAGCACATCAGCCTGTGCTCTCTGGTAGACCCCGAACAGAAAATCCCTGAGCAGGCAAGTAGGGTACATGGAATCACGAACTCGGATGTGAAGGGACTGGGTAACTTCTCCGAACACTCAGAGAGGATATCGGAGATGATGGAGGATGCAGTTATTGTTGGCCACAATGTCGTAGGATTCGATTGGGGATTCATCAAGATGGAGTGTCTTAGAGCGGGAATAGAGCCTCCTCGAATAAGGGGTTTCGTTGATACTCTGAAGATAGCTAGGAGCCTTAGAGTTCCAGGAAGACATCGCTTGGGTGACCTGTGTAACAGATATGGGATTGATCTGGAACGAGCCCATAGGGCCGATGCTGATGCCAGTGCCTCACTACTCCTGCTTTGGAACCTAATGAAGGAGTATCCTGATAGCTTCCGAGGGCCTATTCAAGATCTTATCGAGCCTTTAGATTAGGGATTTTTTTAGGGGAGACCAAGGTAAAATCTCTGACCAATCCCCAAGATGCATTATCTTACCGTCAGCCCTTGCACTTCCGAGATAAACTGGGCCCTGATAACCCGAGTCTACCAGATCTCTCATCTGAGAAAGGGCTTGGTCCCGTAGTAGTGCACCAAATTTGTTTTCCGATCTGCCCACATTTCCGGTATCGTCGATTGGCGGGGCCCTCTCGAACAGAGTAGCTCCTGAGTCACTGTCAAACCGAACAACATTCACTACTTCATCCCTGAAAATACCCTTTGAAGGAAGTATTCCATCCCTTCTAGCCACCCACCAAGTTGGACACCAAGCTTTCCACTCACAGAATCCGCATGCGGTTGAGTCTGGAGTTGCCTCAAAAGGCGTCTCACTGTACCTCATCCCTTCCCATGCTACGAAGGCGTCTTCCAGCACCGAAGGTCCCTCGGCCCTGTGGATTGTCTGATTGGAGGAGTACCATCCTTCTGCATGAAGAGGCGGATGATCTGGATTATTCTCCTTCAGGAGATCCCTGTAGAAGCGGAGTTGCCTGCTAACCTTCTCATTCAAGCTTACCTTTGGG
>CAXHFM010000039.1:0-10085 GCA_964016345.1 uncultured Candidatus Poseidoniales archaeon
CCCCCCGTCGCAATGATATACACAACCTATCTCCGACAGTATCCAGAAGGGGATATCATGGGTAACAGGATAGTTTGGTTCACAGGGCTCTCAGGAGCTGGAAAGACGACCATCGCAATGGCAGCAGCAGATCGATTCGGATGTGAGGTGCTGGATGGTGACACGATTAGGGACTTCTTCGCCAACAGGGACTTCTCGAGAGAGGGCCGCGAGAGACATCTTCTTGGAATAGCCAAGATGGCCAACATGATCTCCAAGCACACTGACGTGCTATGCTCGTTCATCACCCCCTACGAGGATGTCAGGGAGAAGATCCTCGACATACTACCAGATAATGCTGTCATGGTCCACGTCTCCACCTCTCTGGAGGTATGCGAGGACAGGGACGTAAAGGGACTCTACGCCAAGGCGAGAACGGGGGAGATCGCAAACTTCACTGGCATATCGGACCCCTTCGATGAGCCAAAGTGCGCCCACCTGACACTGGACTCTAGTGGATCCGAGGGCTCATCAGTTGACGACATGGTCGATCAGCTAGCACACCTTTTCGAGAAGCCGAAGGCAGTACTTCTCCCCGGTAGGTGGCAACCTTTGCACGTTGGCCATGAGTGGCTCATACAGAGGGAGCTGGATCAGGGCAAGAGGGTAGTCGTGGGAATAAGGGACACACCAGTCTCAGACTCCGACCCGTTCTCCACCGACGTCAGGAAGAGGATGATCGAGCACAGGTACGCGGACGAGGACGTCGAGGCTTGGGTAATGCCCGACATCGAGGCCATCTCGTACGGACGCAAGGTCGGGTACCAGGTCAGAGAGGCCGATGATATCCCTCCCGAGATTTTCGCGGTCTCGGCCACAGGCGTCAGAGGGGGCAACAAGGCAAACGTCTCTGAACGGGTCATGGAGTTCATGATTGAGGAAGGAATCTGGGACGGGGAGTAGAACATGAAGCCCATAGGGGAAATTGAACAGGAACTGGCAAGCAAGGCCGAACCAATCCTAGGTTTCAAACCGTCATCCGCAATAAAAAGAGGCCCCATTGGCATCCTAATCACTATAATTTGCTTAGCCATAGTGTATCGGGAACTGAGTCGTTCTGGCGTAATTTAGAGCAGTCTAAGCACCATAATTACCATCCAATGCCAACTGTAGGTAGCTTCAATAAGAAATCAATGATGGTAGGTCAATGGAAATTACGATTGCTTTCATCGGACTATTTTTTCTAGGTTGCGGTCTCGGCTACCCAGTATTGGTTTTTGCAGCTAATAGAGGCCCGATTCCATGGCTTCTAGTCCCTATGATTGCGTATTCCATACCATTGTTCACGATCGGCCTCCACCCAATAGTGCTAGGCCTGTATTGTCCCATTTCCGTGTACCTACTGTACTCATGTCTGGTGTTAATTCGCAATCCAAGCGAATTCAATCAATTATTCCTTAGAATCGGGCAAGAATGAGGCCATCCCGTATGACGGGAACAGCATCTTTACCCTAACATCTCACTACAAGCTTCGAAGAGCATTCAAGGCGGTATTGACATGAATAGCGGTACCCAGAGACAGAGCATCCTCGTCGACCTTGAACTTAGGATGATGGACACCAAAGACTGCACCTATCTCCGGGTTACCAACGCCGAGGAAAGAGAAGCACCCCGGAACTACCTGAGTGTAGTAGGAGAAGTCCTCTCCCCCCATTATCGATCCCATTTCCGAGACACTCTCCTCCCCTAGTATCTCTCCAGCTGAGATTTTACCCAACTCCCAGCATTCCCCGTCATTGACGGTAGGAGGGAAGTCGTTGCCCGGGAAGGTCACCTCCGCCGTGCACCTGTTGGCGATGGCTATGCCCTCGGCCACCTCTATGACCCTCTGCTGCAATCTGGAAATCCCCTCGCTAGTCAGTGACCTGATGGTTCCTTGCAACTCCATGCTGGACGGAATCACGTTGGTCGCACTACCTGCATTAGCCATCGTGATGCTGATCACACCAGACTCTAGTGGGTCCAGCTCACGAGATATCAGGGTCTGGAGCTCGACCACTATCTTCGAGCCGGTTACCACGGGATCAGAGGTCAGATGGGGCATAGCAGCGTGACCGCCGTTTCCACTGACCAGGATTTTGATCGACGATGTGGCGGCAAGCAAAGTCCCCTCCTTGGATGCTAGGGTCCCCGTTGGTAGCTTGTCACTTACATGCAAGCCGAAGATTTGCTCGACATCGGGATCCTCGAGGACGCCCTGGTCTCGCATCATCTTCCCCCCCGCTCCTCCTTCTTCCGCAGGCTGAAAAATTAGCTTGATGGTGCCGTTAATCTCACTCTCGTTATCTTTCAGGACTCTGGCCGCACCGAGAAGCATTGCAGTGTGACAATCATGGCCACAGGCGTGCATCTTCCCGTCTATCTCGCTTCTGAAGTCTACATCTGCCTCCTCATGGATAGGCAAGGCGTCCATATCGGCCCTAAGAGCGATACAGGGTCCCTCACCATTCCCAACGACACCAACGACCCCAGTCACTGCTATGTCCTTCTCATATTCGATCCCCAGGTCACTCAGGGTACTCTGGACCAGCCTGCTCGTCTCGAACTCCTCGTACATGAGTTCCGGGTGGCGATGGATAGCCCTCCTTTTCTCTACTATCCATTGATGTATTTCCTTGGACTGTGAGATGATATCACTGCTCTGCATGTGTTTCAGACGACGTACCAATATTAGAATTATTTTAACATAAAACTAGCATCAACAATTATCGAACAGTACCTCTTGGGGTGGTCATGACTGTTTGGGATAGCACTGGCCTGTCACCAGAGGACCAGCCGAGATTTGATTACGTTAATCGGGAACAGATATCGGATGACCTGAAAGGCGTTTTCGACTCGATAGTAGGCTCCCAGAGGGGAGTGGGGACACTATCCAACGGAGCTCTCCCGGGGCCCTTCAATGGTTGGATGTACACCGATCCTGAGATGGCTAGGGCTCTGGACGGCATAGGCATGGCGATTCGTTCCAATACCACAAACGTCCCTAAGACGATGAAGGAGATTGCAATCTGTGCAATAGGGGCCCATTTCAGGAGCAACGTAGAGTTTTGGGCACATAGTAGGATAGCCCTTGCAGCAGGGGTGAGGCAGGACGTCCTGGACTCGATCTACAGTGGCGAGGAACCCTCTTTCCAGGATACGGAGGAGGAGCGCCACCAGAAGGCGGCCTACGATATGGCAGAGGAGTACCTCCGTGACTACAGGGTGTCAGATGAAACCTACCAGGAAGTCCTCGACCTGTTGGGCTCTGAGAAATCAATGATTGAGCTTGTTCTTGTAATGGGGCATTACATAGGTCTCGCAACGCAGCTGAACATCCTCAGGGTGCCAAACCCAGGAGACAAGCAGTTCTTCAACAACTGAGAGGTAATACCATGCCAAGGGAAGTTGCCAGACTGCCAAGCTCGTCCCTCTCGATGGGGGGCGTGCTGATGCTTGAGATCCCCGAGAACGAGGACAATCTAACAGCACTCGTACTCAGAACCGAGACAGGGGTCTACGGCTGGCTAAACTCGTGTCCACACGATGGACGCAGCCTGTGCAATGACCCCGTCTATCTACT
This sequence comes from uncultured Candidatus Poseidoniales archaeon, assembly GCA_964016345.1. Taxonomy (GTDB): domain Archaea; phylum Thermoplasmatota; class Poseidoniia; order Poseidoniales; family Thalassarchaeaceae; genus MGIIb-O5. Next base: position 3,602 of record CAXHFM010000039.1, read on the forward strand.
AAATAGAAAAACAGGTTTGATTCAATGCATGCACCATCAAGCCTCTTTCGGTCCAGATACAGGGGTCTGTACCGATGGCCCGTGTGTTGGTGATAAACTAAAAGAAATCAAAACCTTCGAGAAGGAAGGACAAATTGTTGTACTGCTGTGATGTTAAAAGTAAACTACCCGACAATTCTAAATTAGGGTGCCGAGCTTGGTGTACATGGTACAAGAGGCGACAGAGTCCTCCCCGACCGCAGCAGACATCATTCAGTTCGTGGATAGGGACCTAGATTTATTCGAGGCGATAAACGACGGAACAGAGAGCCATCTAGAAGGTGCGAACTCCCTCCCTCCCATAGAGCCCCTGACCAAGGCCTGGGATGTCGCCTATGTTAGGTTCTCAGTGCCTGATCTAGATCTGTATGAGAGGTGGGTGGAAGACTTCGGGTTGAAGATTGTCCACAGAGACGAGAACTCAATCTACTCTAGAGGCATCAGTGGAGATGGGTTTTGTCATGTTGCGCACAAGGGTCCTGCCAAGTTTTTGGGTTTTGCGATGTTAATGAAGGAAGAGGAAGAACTCCGAATTTTGTCTGAGAATGTAGATGGTTGCACGGAAGTACACGACATTCCGGGCATTGAGGGAGAGATTAGCGGAGGAAAGAGAGTCTCCTTCATAGACCCGGTCTGCAATCTCCTGATCGAGGCTGTTCATGGCAGGGAGATAGAATCGCTCCCTCCCACGAGGGAGAGGTTGGAATACAACTACGGTGACAAGAGACACTACAAGAGGCCAGTAAACAAGCTCCAGGACGCCTCGGGTAACCGCGAGGCAGATGGTAGCAATACCATACACCCCGGCCCTCCAGACGTGCTCAAAATCGGACACGTAGTCCTCACAATCCCCGTAGGCCCACACCACGATATGATGGCGTTCATGATGGAGACCTTTGGCCTACTGCCATCTGACAGCGTGTATTTCGAGGCCCCCAAGTCAGCAGAAGGTCACTCTATCAACCCCCAGATGTTTGAGATGCTACAGAAGGCGGGCCCCTCGCCACTCTATGGAGGAACGTTCGCGGAGGGCGAGGCTACATACGGATGCTTTTTCAGATGTGACAGGGGCGAAGTTCCTACAGATCATCACACCTTTTTCATTCTCTCATTGATGGATCAAAAACAGGCCCCTGAGGGCCAAGGAATCAATCCTCAACTGAGCCATGCCTCCTTCGAGGTGTCCAACCTGGATGACGTCTGGAGGGGCCATATGCAACTCAAGACCAAAGCCGAGTATCTGAATGAGAGATACGAGATAGCCTGGGGCGTTGGAAGACATGTTCTGGGATCTCACATCTACGACTACTGGCACGATCCGTACGGTCACGTGCACGAGCACATGTCCGATGGGGACAGGATGACCAGGTCATTTGGTCAGAGAATCCACAAGATTAGCGGTCTTGGGCCCAATGGACACAACCAATGGGGTCCCACTATAGCTGACTCAGGAATTAGGAATCTCGACGGACCAGCCGCTGCTAGCTTCTACGAAGATTTCGACTATGAAACCCAACAGTCACTGATAAACCGTGATTTAACCAATGTTCAAGAGCTAATTGAAAGGATTAGGGATGTTTCTTGATAGAGAGCGACTATTCTATTCCTGACACCAACGGGGTGTCCTTTGAGGTCGACTATGTGGAAGTCAAGGGACACCATCACCGAATAGCGCTCGCAGGCAACCCAGAGGGCACACCCGTCATTGTGATGATGGGCGTATTCGAAGACAGCCTGATGGACTCAAGGTGGCTGGTGGCTTCTATGGTAAACCATCCCATGGGCAATGAGTACCGATTCATAGTGGTAACAGTGCCTTTCCTTGAGGAGTATACGACCATTCACATCGATGGCAACACCATGTCGAAGTATGATGGAATGAAGCCACCAAACAGGATTATACCAATGAAGGGAACCAAACCTGTCGACCCAAGATTCGATCTCGAGAACTGTGCCTACACACTCAAGGATATCCTAACCGAGGGACTCGGCATCGAGAGAGCCCACTTCGTTGGCCATGACAGGGGTTGTATAATCATGGACAACATGCTTGCAGAGTTCCCCGAGGTTGCGATAAGCTACTCAAGGGGCTCTCAGGGATGGACCAAGTTCGAGGAAGATTGGTATGAGCTGACCGATAAGGGAATCTTCCTGGGCCCGCCACATAGAATAATGGCAACGAAGGCCTTCCCTCCACTCCTCGGGAGTGCAATTAGGGGAGGCGCCCCATTCGGTTTCATAGCCCCCTCATTCGCTATCGAGGGATCGACTGCCACACCCGGGACAGAACTCCATGAGAGATGGGAAGCCATTCAGTCCATGCCTAAACAGTCAGAGAAATTCTTCAGACTAACAAGGCAGATGTTCCGGCAGACCGACTTCCTGGACGAAGGCAAGAGAAGATCAGACAGATCCAGAGGCTTCAGTATTCTCGACACAGACTTCCCGATGATGCAGTTCCAAGGTGCCGATGAGATGCTAAAGGCCGAAGACATACCTGGAGCAAGAAAGATGCCCCTTCTGAGGAAGGTAAAGGGGCTACTGGGTGGCGGGCACGTAACAGGGATATTCAGGCTATTTAGGTTAAGATTCCCTACCTACATCTTTGCTGACCTTCCAAACGATCACGGACTAATATCCAATCATACAGGTGATCAACCCTATTGGGGAAAGTGGAACTTCTGGCCGGATGATGTTGAGGATCTTCTACCCGGAGGGGAGTTCCAAGAAAGAGAGAATCCGACGTGGAAGGAGAATAGCGAAAGGTACGTCACTAACATGGCAGATGGTAGGTACTCTACCCTTCAGACAAAGGATGGAGGAAGGTTCTCAAGGTTCACCATAGTATCCGATGCCCTACACTGGACCCACATAGAAAGGCCCGAGAATGTGGCTTGGGCCTGCATGGACTTCATCGGCGACTTCAGCTAGAAGCGCCCTTCTCTGCCTCCGCAACCGTTGCTCTGACAGCGATTGCAGTATCGGGAGTTACAGAGATGCTGGTAATCCCGCAATCAATGAGAAACGGGGGAAACTCGTCCGGGAAGTCAGAGGGCGCCTGACCACAGATTCCTATCTCCAGACCACGTTCGTTGAACTTTCTCACGATATCCCTGATCATGGCCTTCACAGATGGGGACCTCGCATCCACAGGGTTCTGATATCCCTCCAGGTCATCCCTCGAAACAGCATAGACCGTCTGGACTAGGTCGTTGGAACCGATCGATCCACCAGATAACTCCATCATTTCTATGAATCTATCAGCCTCTATGACATTCGACGGTAGCTCGACCATCACGAACAGATCAGTCCCAGACGAAGGCCCCAGGCCATGCTCATCCAGAAGTTCCTTCACCATCTCTCCCTCTTCTGGGGTGCGACAGAAGGGAACCATTAGTTGCAGGTTGTCTAAACCATGTTCATTCTTTACAGCCTTCATGGCATCCAGCTCCATCTCGAAGGCAGGCTTGAACTTCTCATCGAGATACCTTGAAGCCCCTCTCCACGCAATCATCGGATTTTCTTCCACAGGCTCGAATATGGACCCACCCAACAGCTCCCTGTACTCATTCGACTTGAAGTCAGAGAGTCTGACAAGTACCGGGCGCGGATAGAATGCCGCACAGATTAGCCCGACGCCTTCGCGGAGCTTGTCAACGAACAGACCACGCTTGTCCTCATAGGCCCAAGCTCTCCTCTCCACAGCTTCCACCAATGATTTGATGTCGCCATCGTCTGTAGCGTTGAATGCCTCTTGGTATCTCCGCAGGCCATCGCCTAACTCTCCACCGTTCAGGTACTCCCTCATCTCATCATGATGAACAAACGCCAGTGGGTGAATCCCTAGTCCGGACGAAAGTATGAATTCTATCCTAGCCAAACCCACTCCATCAACAGGCAGTCTAGAGTCAGTCAGAGATTTAGTGGGGAAGCCGACATTCAACTTGATCTTCGTCTTGAGATCGAGATCCTCGTCGAAGGACACCTCCTCTATCTCGAAGGGGACTTCACCCGAGTAGACGTACCCAGTGTCCCCTTCTGCACAGCTCCCGGTCACGATGCTGAGGTTAGGTATCTCCAGGGCGTCAGAACACCCCACGATTGCCGGTATGCCGAACTCCCTGGCTATTATCGCGGCATGCGATGTACGCCCGCCTTTCCTGGTGATAATCAGTGAGGCCTGCTTCATTAACGGCTCCCAATCGGGAGTTGTCATTTCGGTCACCAAGACATCGCCGTTCTGGAAAACAGAGAGCTCGGAGGAGATCTCCTCTGGTGCGAGGCCAGTATCGATAAGACTCTGCAGCTCTCTACGTCCTTGAACAACCTCGGAATAGGTCCTGTACAGTCTTACCATACCTGTCCCGACCCTAGTGCCTACCGCCTGGCCCTCAGCGACCACACGACCATCCTTCTTCAGCTTCGATGTCAGCTTCTCGTCTATCTTGTAGAGCATCATCTTTGACTTCGAGGACTTCGAGTGTATTGTTTCAGGCCGTGCCTGTACGATGAACAGCTCGTTACTGATGCCATCCTTCGCCCATTCGATGTCCATTGGCTTACCGAAGAAATCCTCTATTTTCAGGCCCATTTCTGCTAAGCTGACACACTCTTCCTTCGTCAGTGACCACTTCTTCCTTTCCTCCACGGATACCTGTATTGTGTGCACCTCGTTAGTGGACTCCTCATTGTAGACCATCATCTGCTCCTTGCCACCAAGTGTCCGGTAAACGATTGGGAACTTGCCCATTCTGAGGCCCTTTTTCCATACAGTGTATGTGTCGGGTGACACCACCCCTTGAACAACGAGCTCCCCCAGCCCGTAGGACGATCCTATGTGTATAACGCCATCATGGCCAGAATCTGGATCTATCGTGAACATCACTCCAGAGCAAGCCTTGTCCGATCTCGCCATTTTCATGACTACCACTGCTATCGAGCTATCCAGTGGATGCATGTCGTTCTCGAGATGATAGCCAACTGATCGCTCGGTGAACATACTGGCAACGCATCTTCGCCACTTTTCTACAATCTCAGACTCACCACTAACATTCAGGTAAGACTCGTACTGACCAGCGAAAGACGCCTCTGCAGAGTCCTCAGTGGTTGCGGAGGATCTCACAGCAACATCAACCCCTGGGTAATACATGTCGCAGAGCTTACTGTACTCTGCTCCAATGGCCCGTTTCACTGTCTCTGGTACTGGAGTCTCCCTAACGAGCGATCTGGCAAGCGAGGCCCTTCCGTTTAGACCTAAATGGTCAGAGGCATCAGCATCCCTGAGGCAGACTTCCAGCGCTGAGGACAGTGTCTTGCATGCTATCGCCTGTACCCTAAGATCTCCGATTCCCTCTGGATTGCCCACATTGTCCCATGTCGCTTCAGGAATGTCCGCATTCACAAAGTCCCTGAAGGCCTCAGTTGTCAGAGTGAAACCATTTGGTACCTTCACCCCGATTCCTGACAGCTTTTGGTACATCTCTCCAAGAGACGCCCCTTTTCCACCGACTGAGTCAGTGTCTTTCATTGATGCTTCTTCAAACCATTTTGCTAATGCCCCAGATAGCATTAATATAGAATGTTGATACTTTATCTATAAGTGTTAGTTTTCATCCAAGTGCAAGCTCTCACCCAAGAAGCTTGAATCTTGAGAGATATTCTCTGACAAGCTTGCTCTCCTGACCACTTCTGTAGGTACCGAGCATTGTGTAGCCAGGGGCCATCAGGACATAGTCAGCCCCCTTGAACAGCTTCCTGTGTTTGTCGAGGTCTTCCTTCCTCTGAGCTGATACCAATTTGGATCCTTCGGTAGTGCCACCATCGCTACCATCTGACAGCTCGACAACCAACGGACTGACTATCTCTGGCACCCCACCTATTGCATCTAGAACGGACGAAGTATCCCCGTTACAGAAGATCCTGTATTCGGTTGGATGATAAGTCCTCAGAGAACGAGGAAAACCCTCCTCGTTGATGTAGTTGTACATGGGGTAACCCTTCTGATTTGCCTTGCCCGGGCTAAAACCATTCTCGACAGTTACTGTCTCAGGAACGAATGCAGGGAACAAGTCGACCGGCTTTCCCCTCTTTCCATTGAACGAGTGAATAATTGCCCTTAGTAGGTTGATGTGGGGCTTGATATTGAAGAGCATGCCTCCAAGGAAGAGTGACTGCTTGATCACGGCCTTGGAGTCAGGATAGCATTCCACTTGGTAGTAGTCAAGAAGTGAATCATCAGAGAGTCCTTTATCCACCAAATCAATCTTCTCAACCAGATTGGAAGTATTGCGTATGCCCATGTTGAGGCCCTGGCCTTGGAAGGGAGAGGTCTGATGGGTAGCGTCTCCGATTGTGAACATATTATTTACACGCCAGTTTTGAGATATCAGGGAATTGAATTTGTAGATGGTAGATCTGACGATTTCCACATCGTCTGGGTTCAGAT
>CAXHFM010000040.1:0-9840 GCA_964016345.1 uncultured Candidatus Poseidoniales archaeon
CAATGAGGAGCTCGATTTATTCGCTAAGATACTGACTCCCGATCAAATTCCACCCGGGATATACCAAATCACATTAGTCGCCAGCGGGAGAGCGCCAGCACAATTTATGTCTACGCCAATGATAGAGATAGAAGTTCCAGTTCAGTATGACATTGACGTAATGCCTTTCGTAACACAGTTCGATGCTCCGGCAGATGGGGTGTTCAGGTCAGTAGAGGTATTACTGGTTAACAATGGCAACTCCGAAGAGGCCTTCGATCTCTACCTGGATGCAAACTGGAGACTCGGGGCCTCTCTTAATACAGACAGAACTTTGGGAATCACACCTTTTGGAGGGGACTCAACCTTCTTCCTGATGCTTCCAATGCCATACGGCCTAGAGCCAGAGACTTACGAAATTAAGATAATTGCCAGAAGTGTATCTGACCCAACATTTGAACAGACAAAAAGGGTATACCTAACAATCCCTGAGACTCATTTGGTTGAAGTAGAAGATCTAGACATGTTGCAAGAAGTCTTCAGAGGGGGAGATGCACCAAGGACGGTAAACTGGGAAGTGACGAATAATGGTAACGTGGATGACGCCTTCTATATCGATTTTGACCATCTCTCCGATGTTTCCGCGGAGGCTATGAATCTGGTTTCGGACTCAAACGGGCTCAGGACCCCATTTATGCCCTCAGGCGGGTCATACAACGTCACAGTTACCTACTCATTCGATGACGAAGCTTTCGGAGACAGGACAATATCGATGATAGCCACAAGCAAGGCATCCCCTTCCGACGCTCCGTCCGTATCGGAAGCTGGAATAGCTGAATTCCACGTAGGGGATCAGGGCTGGATTGTTTTGTTACCACCGAATGATGTTACCATCTCTGAGCCAGACAATGATATCGAGCTAACATTTTCTGTCAAGAATGACCATCCTACTGACGCACAATTGGTCAGGACCGATGTAGATAGGGACTCGGATCTCTTCTTCAATATAGTAAACGCTCGAATAGAGCAGGAGGACAGGGATTTTGTTTTGGATGTAAATACAACTAGATTGATAGTAGTAACTCTCGATGTCACCGAAGAAAATCTTGACTCACTCTCAGATAATTCAATGACCTTCGAACTGACTCTAGATGTCGATTCCGATATAGACAAAATATCCAGAACGGTCATGATAACTCTGCTAAGGCCGGTCCCCATCGATGAGGGACCCACCGCAGAAGAGGCTGCATGGTTCGGAGGGAACATCCTGTTCCTGCTGGTCGGCGTAGTGTTAGTCCTGGCAGTTCTTGTTGTTACTGTAAGGACAATGAGGTCTGCAACGGGCCCTCTAGAGGAGATATCATCTCTGGATGACTACGAGATGAGTGTGGCAGGAAGCGGTTGGACCTCTGGTGAACCTCTGTCAGCCCCTCCTCTCCCCTCCTCAGATGAGGTCGCAAACTCAATGTATGGAGGCACTAAGGAAATCTTTGAACAGCCCCCTCCTCCAATTCCGGTGAAGCAGGAGCACAAAGAGGACATAGTTCCAGAGCCCGAGGCCATTTCAGAGGGAGTCCCTCCGATTCCTGAAACCGGTCTACCCGAGGGATGGACGATGGAGCAATGGGCTCACTATGGCAAGAGATGGCTGGATCAGCAAAACGACTAGCGGCAGAAAACCGCCAGTAAGTCCAGTGCGAGCCCTTATGACCCCCCCTTAGGTGGGCAGACTCCAAGAATGAGGAGTCTAAGCAGATGTATGGCGGTCAGCAACCAATTTTCATATTAAAAGAGGGTACTGAGAGAACTAGTGGAAAGTCCGCTCAGAGTAATAATATCGCAGCTGCTAAGGCAGTGGCAGATGCAGTACGATCCACGCTAGGTCCGAAGGGAATGGATAAGATGCTAGTTGATAGTATGGGGGATGTAGTAATCACCAATGACGGCGCTACGATCCTTAAGGAAATGGATATAGAACACCCAGCAGCTAAAATGATCATAGAAATTGCAAAAACACAAGAGCAACACTGCTATGATGGTACAACTAGCGCGGTGGTTATAGCTGGAGAACTGCTCAAGAGAAGCGAGGATTTAATTGAGCAGAATGTTCATCCTACAGTGATCTGTGAGGGATTTAGACTAGCATCTGAGAAGGCTTCCGATTTGATTGAATCACACGCTTTGGAGGTAAATGAGGAGATTCTCAAGGAAGTAGCTAAGACCGCATTAACAGGTAAAAGCGCTGGCGCCGTCAAGGACTTTCTTGCAGACATTAGTGTTGCAGCGGTTACTGCTGTATCCCTGTCAGACTCAGATGGAAACGTAGTTGATGTCGACGATATCAAAATTCAGAAGAAGCAAGGTGGCTCTATTAGAGACAGTGCCCTAATCGATGGAATCGTTTTGGACAAGGAGAGGGTGCACAGCGGAATGCCAAAATCAATATCGGAAGCGAAAATAGCATTGATAAACTCGGCCATCGAAGTCAAGAAGACAGAGGTGGACGCAAAGATACAGATTACTGATCCAAATATGCTTTCACAGTTCCTCGATGAGGAAGAGCAGTATCTAAAATCTTTAGTTGAGAAATTTCAGTCAGTGGGTGCTAACACTGTAATTTGTCAGAAAGGAATAGACGATCTTGCCCAGCACTACATGTCCAAAGAGGGAATTTTTGCTATCAGAAGGGCCAAGAAGAGCGATATGGGTGCCCTCTCAAAGGCCACTGGCGCAAGAATTGTCACAAATATTGACGATTTAACTTCAGATGATTTAGGCACTGCTGCAAACGTGGAGGAAAGGAAAATTGGCGATTCTGACATGGTATTCATAGAAGGATGCCCCGAGGCTAAGAGTGTCTCTGTCTTAATCAGAGGCGGAACCGAGCATGTTGTTGATGAGATAAAGAGAGCCTTTGACGATGCAGTTGGCGTTGTCGCTGTCGCCCATGAAGATGGCTCAGTGTTGACTGGAGGAGGATCAGTCCTAGCTGCAATCAGTAGAGACCTTAGGTCATACGCCGAAAGAATTGGAGGTAGGGAACAGATGGCTGTTGAAGCATTTGCAGGAGCTCTTGAAGTAATCCCTAGGACCCTTTCTGAAAATGCTGGACTCGATCCCGTAAATACGATAATAGACCTAAGAAAAGCGCATTCTGAAGGTAAAAGCCACTTTGGGGTTAATGTTTACGAGGGGGGAGTCGCTGATATGAGCAAATCCCAAGTCCTAGAGCCAAGCAGAGTAGTCGAACAGGCCATTCAAAGCGCATCCGAGACTGCTGTTATGATACTGAGAATAGACGATGTCATCTCAAGCAGGGGCGCGTCTCCCGGTGGAGCGGGCGAATTCGACGGATTGGATATGTGATCTCGATTTTTCGAGATTTAGGCCGTTCTTTTGAGAAGGCAGAAGCATCATATTCAATAATCGGTGTCTATTGCAAACACCATCTAGCCAACGGCTGATGGGTGATTACATGTCAGAAGATGGAAATTCTCCAGAGGGAGGTATCGAAAACTTCCTTAATTCCGGAGATAGATCACTAGAGGTTCTATTCGGATCTCAGTCAGGAAATGCAGAGGGCCTGGCATCTAAGATAGCAAAGATTGCCAAGTCCTACGGCCTACAAGGCAGTGTGCACGATATGGACGGATTTGATTTCAACTCCCTTTCCTCTAAGAAGAGAGTAATCATAGTCTGCTCAACATGGGGAGAGGGGGAGCAACCAGATAACGCTGAGGAGCTCTGGAAATTTGCTAATTCCAGTGCTGCTAATAGGCTTGAGGGGACGCATTTCGCTGTTTGCGCATTGGGAGACACCAGCTATGAATTATTTTGTGAATCCGGAAAGGAATGGGACGGACTACTAGAAAAGCTAGGCGCTACAAGAATAGTCGAACGGATAGACTGCGACGTCGATTACGATGCACCAGCTTCCGAATGGACTCTCAAGGCCCTTCCAGCTCTCGCAGCTGTCGATAGCACGGGGCTCTTCTTCGAGGAAATGGTTGAGGATATAGTACAGTTTGCAAGTGGTTCTACAGTAGGCGCAGGGGGCGAGGATGGTTTCACTGTTCCAGTCATCGAAGCCGAACCGATCCAAGTTGAGATTTCCATATTCAGATTCGACCCTTCAGATAATACGTCTGGTCGAGACTCTTGGGCATGCTCGATACCCGGTCATATTTCTGTGTTAGAGGCCTTGAGAGCTATCAAAGAAACTCATGATGGAACCTTATCCTTTAGGGATGGGAACGATGACGACCCAACAACAGCAATTTCTGTCAATGGAAGGCTCATAATGCCTGGGAGGGTGAGAATCGATAGTGTAGTGACAACTAGGGAGGAATCAATGAGGCTTCGGATCGACCCAATACCTGGATCGGAGGTAATCAGGGACCTCATAGTCGATCACTGGGACCTAGAAAGAAAAAGGGAGTCTTCCAAACCTTGGATGGTGGCTGCTACAAGGGAGGGAATCCAAACTCCTCAGGGGGTCTTTGGATCGATGAGTCAGTCCACTGCTCTCAAGATTCACTCTCTTGCTGACTACGACAGTGGCCCGCTTCTCCATTCGAGTTCCGATGCCGTTCCTTATGCCAATGGCTTCCTAGGACCTGCAGTCCTGGCAAGCACATGGGCTCGACGTAATGATCCTAGGACGGCTCCCGAAAGAGTAGTTGAATTGGACGCTATTCTTGGCTCAACCAATGGAATCAAAGCAGAAACTGACTTGGCTCCTATCTTCAGGAGAGATGGGTACTCAAAATCAGTATCCGAGGGCCTTCTAGAAGCCAGAACTAGCGCGATTGAAAACGACTCTTTCAATGGTAAGCTCGGTAAGCATGTTTGGTGGTACTGTTGGACGGTCAAGAGTAGTGGAAAGGTGAATGATACCGTACTGTACAGACAAGTTCTAGGTCCAATAGGACTCCTAGGAAATCTATTCTCAGGAGTTACGGCAAGAATGTTTCTCGGATTCACCAGGACTGGAGGAAATGTCCTCAATAGTTTACAGGGAATGGTAGCGCCTCCTGCTGGAATAGGAAAAATGCCCAGACAACTCAATTCTTCTGTCGCCAATCATCATGAGGTGATCGCCATCTACAACGAATTGGATGGTAGGTTCTAATGCCTCTAAAATACGCTTATCACCCCGGAAATGTAGCTCACAGTGGATCTCCGGAAGTAGCAGATACTATGGATGCAGTTGCTAGAAACCTCGGTCTCGAACTTACTCCCTTGGAGGGTGCAACATCCTGCGGGGCCGGGATTATCAAGCAGGCCAATCAACGCCTTCAGCTAGCACTCAATGCCAGAACATTTGCAATGGCAGAGTCGCTAGGTCTAGAAATCCTTACTCCCTGTGCGGCAACAGCTGGAAATCTGAAACAGGATTTAGAAAAACTACGTTCTGACAATATCCTGATGAAAGAAATTAATGACGTCCTAATCAAAACATGTGGTTTAGAATTCATAGGAAATACCGAAGTTCACCATCTCTTGCACGTCCTAGTTGATGAGATAGGTCTTGATAAGGTCGAGAAGCTGGCTGTCAACAAGTTCGACTTCAGGGTGGCGCCCTATTACAGCCCCTATTTCCAAATGGAGGGGGCGTGTGGAGGAGATAGTGTCAATGACCCAGAATATTTCGAGCAACTGGTTCATTCCTTAGGGGGAAAACCAATCGATTGGGAAGGTAGGGTTCTCAGTGTCGGTGCCCCAGGGATATTCTCAGAAGAACCAACCGTACTAAGGCAATCAGCAGCAGTAATCTCCGAAGCCAAAGAAGAAGGCGCGGATATAATCGTCAGCGCATGTAATCTCTCCCATTCAATACTGGACATATATCAGGGAAAGGCATCCAGAGCCACCGGAATAATTACTAATATTCCAGTGATACATCTGACTGAGCTACTCTCTTTTGCCTTCGGCAATCACAACACCAGATTCGCCCAACTGAGGACCAGGATAGCCGTAATTGGAGACTAGTTATTCTAGAAATCATCGAGTCCATACTGGCCTCGTGGTCGAATTTTATCAGATGGAAGATTCTTTGCCGATTTGCCGTCAATATCTGCAGGCGTTAAATCAGTTTTGGAAATTTGACTCCTTCTCTTCTCTCTCTCTGATATTACGAATTCATTAGCAGGTAGTAAGAATCCCTCAGTAATGACCGAAAACCCGTTCAGATTTGATAAATCTGAGTGATGTACACGAGGTAGACTTCTCCTTACTCGATGTACAGCTCTCTGCATATTCTCCTCCCTCCTCACTGCCGCAGCTTTGGCCCCTTCGTCTCTTGTACCCTCGGCAATCAGAACGATGACCTCCCCCAGACGCCGTCTTCCGGTTCTCCCTCTTCTCTGTATAGTACGTATTTCACTGGAAACTGGTTCGTAGAATATTACTAGGTCTGCAGACGGTATATCGAGGCCCTCCTCTCCAATCGAGGTTGCCAAAAGCACATTCGCCTTACCGTTCCTGAAATCATGAAGAACACTCACCTGATCCTTCGGAGTAAGGCCTTGCCTTCCCCCTCTTGCAGATTGCCCAACAAAACGTACTGCTTTCACACTATCTAGGCCTTCTAGAGAAGACTCTAACGATGCTATTGTGTCTCTGTAGTTAGCGAAAACAATCACTCTACTATTCGGGTCCCGTCGTAATCTTTCTCTGATCATTCTTCTAACCGCACCAATTTTAGAATGTATCTCGTCCATCTTTGCCAGCTTATCTGAAAGGTCTCTGACACGGGGATCCCTGAGAAAATCTCGGACCGTCTTCTTGCTTGAATCGTCACCATTCTCCAATCTGTCCAGGTATTCTCTAGATGCCGATACTCCTTGGCTAAGAAGGCAATTGATAAGATGATGCAATCTCATAGCAATTGCTATCTGAGAGACTGACTGATACCCACTTACCTCTCCTCTACCGATTGCGGACTTTGACCTGTCCATTGCACTGGATAGTCCTGCGAAACTAATCATCCCAGGCAAAATGTACCTCCCAAGACGCCTTTGCCTATCCACTATGCCCTGTTGCCAAATGGCAAAAGGTTGGGCAAGTACCTTCATCTCCTCAGGAACTCTGACCGAAATCTCTCTTATGTCCAACTCTGATAGATATCCCTTGAGCATTTCCTCACTAGAATTTCTAATGTGTATCCTACTGGCTCCAGTCCTATTACAAATCTCCCTGACAGTGTCTGGTCTGTGACCAGGGCTAGCCGTCGCTCCAATAATGTGAGGTGAGCCATTTGATGAGATGTAGTAATCACAAACCATTGCCATTGCATGCTCCCCAGTACAATGGTGAGCTTCATCAATAACCATAAGTGAGATTTCCGATAGTTTCAAAACATCATTCCTGAAATCATTAACGACCACCTTTGGAGTTGCTATGATCAGTCTGGAGGACTCCCATAGGCCAACTCTACTAGAAGGAGGAATTTGACCGGTAATCGCAACAGCCTCCTCCCCAATTGTAAGTACGTCGCGTATTGACCTAAGGTGCTGATCAACAAGGCCCACGGTAGGGGCGATCAATATCACACGGCTATTTTTCTCAGCAATCCTATTCGCTATCGCCATCCATATCACTGCGGTCTTACCCGCTGCCGTTGGCATTACCAAGAGCATGGAAGTAGTGAGTGCCTCGTCCACCGCCTCTAGCTGATAAGCCCTAGCTTCAACAAGGCCTTCATTGAGTAAAGCATGGCTCACATAGGGTGACACGGATGCTTCCATTATCGCAGGGGTTGAAAATAGTTTCAGTGGGATTGTTCGTCAGCAGTGTCGTTTTTCCTATCCCGATTCGTTCATATATGGCATGTTTGTCGGAAGGCTGCTCACTACGTGGGGTACCAGACACCTGAAGGCTCTGTAAAAGCATCCTCAGAACCAGCCGACCACTCGGAAAGCTGGAATGGTGTCACGGTACCTCCCTGACGTGGTTGGCCCGGAAAAAAGCCGTTTACGGCATTATTCCGGTTATTGCAATGGAGGATTTGAATGGCCGACAAGAGTAGACCCCGCCGAGGTAGCATGGGCTTTAGCCCTCGGAAGAGGGCACTCAGAAAGTTTGGTAGAATTCAAGCATGGCCTGAAAATTCCGACTCCGACATTAGAGTGTTAGGTTTCGCGGGATGGAAAGCAGGTATGACTCATGTTCTGATGAGGGATACTAATCCAAATTCGACTTCTGCTGGTCAAGAGGTCCGAAAAGCGGTTACTGTGGTGGAATCGCCACCAATGAAGGTACTAGCAGTCAGAGGATACAGAATGACTCCCTATGGCATGCAGACTGCCGGTGAGGCTTGGGCAGACCTGACAGACTCAAGCCCTGACGGTCTAATGCCAAGACTGGCAAACCAAACTCGTGGAGAGAGGGATGCAGACCAAGGAAGGAAACCAGCAAAGAGAGGTGGTAGAATTCCTTCAAGAAGTGGTTCCGCCGAAGGCGCCTTAGAATCTCTCAAAGATCAGGACTTGTGCGAAATCAGACTGATAGTTGCTACCCAACCATCTCTCGTCAAAAGTATACCAGGGAAGACTCCAGAGATTATGGAGGTTGGACTAACCGGAAGCGATAACTCTGCAAAATTAGAATGGGCCTCCGAAAGACTAGGGGGAGAAATTTCCGTGGCGGATGTCTGGAACCCAGGTCAAGACGTGGATGTCGTTGGTGTCACCAAGGGCAAAGGATGGCAGGGAGCGGTAAAAAGGTGGGGCGTGAAAATCCTGAGTCACAAAAATAGCAAAAGAAGACGTCAAGCTGGTAACCTTGGTGACTTCGGCACTGGGTACGTAAGGAAGACTGTACCTCAAGCAGGACAGATGGGGTATCATCAAAGAACAGAGCTCAACAAGAGAATACTGAGGATATCCAACCCAGAGGAATCTGAAATAACTCCAGCAGGGGGTTTCTTGAATTACGGTGAGGTCACTAATCCATACATCCTGTTCCAGGGAAGTCTTCCAGGGCCATCCAAGAGAATGCTTAGGTTTAGAGATCCTATAAGGCCAAGGTCAGAAAGTGAAGAAGTCGTACTCACATATGTCAGTACATCGAGCAAACAGGGGGTCTGAAGTTGAAGGTAAAGGTATACGACTTAATCAACTCCGTTGATCAAGAAGAGCTGGATGCCGGATTACTAGCTGAGTCTTTCTCCGTAGAGGCCAAGCAAGGAAAGGCAGTCAGCCTACCAGATGCCTTCTCATCAGATATCCGGATGGATCTCATACGCTCTGCAGTACACTCCTCCAGGGCAAATCGACGCCAGCCTTATGGGCACAGGGAGCACGACGGAAAGAAAGCTCCACAACCAGGGATGAAACACTCTGTGGAATGGTGGGGTAAGGGAAGAGGTGTGTCTAGGATTATGAGGAAGACTGGCCAAAGGACAGGTGCTCAAAATCCCCACACAAGGGGTGGTCGCCGTGCGCACGGCCCCAAGGTTGACAAAGACTGGTCGCAAAAACTAAACTCCAAGCAAAGAGCTGTAGCCAGAGACTCTGCGATTGCAGCTTCTGCGGATCCGGATATTGTCGCCGCTAGGGGCCATAGATTCGACGAAGGTACCAATTTCCCCATAATCATCGATGGGTATGTCGAGTCTAGACAGGGATCTGATGAGAAGTATGATGTCGAATCCCTTCCACTTCAGTACTCCACTAGAAAATTCATCGCAATGATGAACGGAATAGGTCTCGGAGAGGATTTAATCAGGGCCAAGTCTGGAAAGACTATCAGAGCTGGAAAGGGCACCATGAGAGGAAGAAAGACAAGAACTCCGAAGTCTATCCTTCTGGTCGTTTCCAATAGAGACGGTCTGCACAAGGCTGCCTCAAACGTCCCCGG
>CAXHFM010000041.1:0-9698 GCA_964016345.1 uncultured Candidatus Poseidoniales archaeon
CAGAAAGCATCTACAACAGCAACGTCAAAATGAATTTTCAAGGTGACCCGGAAAACTTCAGGAAGCAGATGGAATCTTTCATGAACCATCCTGAAGGATTTTCAGAAATTTTCAAGAACATGGGAATCAATGTCCAAGTAGGCCCCGATGATGAGCCAGCTGAGGTTTTAGTGGAAGAAGAACTGGAGGATGAGTCAGATGTTCCTGTAGAGGATACATATATCGATGGAACCTCGATGTATGTTACTATCGACGTCTCAAATATTGTTGATCTCGATGAGGGAAGCTTTGAGCTGATACTGTCCCATGGGGGGAAGGTTCTGCAACTGATGAGGAGAACACAGCTTAGGCCTATCAAGAGTATTAATCTCCCGCAAGACGCCAGCTCGGTGGTTGACTGGAATCTGAATAATGGCATATTAGACATCACTTTCGATACGGCTTAGCCTATCACAGGAGGAAAAAAAATGACTGGACCAGTAATTGGAATAGACTTGGGAACAACAAACAGCTGCGTGGCAACACTGGAGGGGGGTAAACCAGTGGTTATTCCCAACTCAGAAGGCTCCAGAACTACTCCTAGTGTTGTTGCATTCTCCAAGAATGGTGGAGAGAGGGTGGTTGGCATAACCGCCAAAAGACAGGCCGTCACTAATTCCGAAAGGACCATTATGTCCGTAAAGAGGGAGATGGGTACTGATTGGAAGAAGGAGATAGACGACTCCGAATATACCCCGCAGGAGATTTCAGCATTTATACTGCAGAAGCTGAAGTCAGATGCTGAGGACTACCTAGGCAGGGAAGTGAATCAAGCAGTGATTACCTGTCCAGCATACTTCACGGACGCTCAACGCCAGGCAACGAAGGACGCCGGGAGGATAGCAGGCCTTGAAGTTCTCAGGATTATCAATGAGCCCACAGCAGCGGCACTGGCCTATGGCGTAGATAAGGACGATGACCAGACAATATTGGTATATGACTTGGGAGGAGGTACATTCGATGTCTCAGTCTTGGAGATATACCAGGTAGATGGTCAGCCCCAAATTGAGGTCAAGGCGACAAGTGGAGATAATCGCCTTGGTGGCGATGATTTTGATGAGGTAGTGATAGACTGGCTGGTTTCAGAATTTAAGAAATCAACCGGAATCGATCTCTCAAGCGACATGACAGCAATAACAAGGCTTCGAGAAGCCGCAGAGAAGGCTAAGATAGAACTTTCAGGCACCAGTACAACCCAGATCAATCTTCCATTTATCACAATGAGTGGGGACGGCCAACCAGAGCATCTGGATATCTCTCTGTCCAAGGCTAAATTCGAGGATCTTATTTCCGACCTTGTAGAGAGGACCATGGGTCCGACCAAAAGGGCCATGAAGGACGCTGGAATTAAGAAAGGAAATGTTGACAAGGTCATTCTAGTAGGTGGCTCCACAAGAGTCCCAGCAGTTCAAGATGCTATAGAGAAAGAAGTCGGTAAGCCACCCTTCAAGGGCATAAACCCAGACGAAGCAGTCGCAGTCGGAGCAGTCCTCCAAGCAGGGATAATAACTGGAGATGAAGGAGTCACAGACGTACTACTGCTCGATGTTACGCCACTCACTCTTGGTATCGAAACACTAGGGGGAATTATGACGACTATGATCGAGAGGAACACTACAATACCAACCAGGAGATCAGAAACATTCTCTACCGCTGCTGACAATCAACCTGCAGTAGAGGTACATGTTCTACAGGGCGAAAGAGAATTTGCCAAGGACAATATTACTCTTGGAAGGTTTCACTTGATGGGAATTCCTCCTTCTCCAAGAGGAATGCCCCAAATCGAGGTAACATTTGATATCGATGCCAATGGAATCGTAAATGTATCTGCCAAGGATTTGGGAACGGGAACAGAGCAATCGATCAAGATAGAGAGCCAAACGTCCCTAACCGAGGACGAAATTAATGCTAAGGTATCAGAAGCTGAAGAATTTGCTTCCGAAGATAAGAGGAGAAAGGCTGGCGTAACTCTAATCAATTCCGCCGATGGAATGGTGTATCAGGCAACGAAAATGCTCAATGAGGCGGCAGAGAAAATCTCAGACTTGGATGCAGAGCCAATCCACGCCAAGCTTGAGGAATTGAGGGCCTTGATAACAAAGGATGACCAGACGATAGACGTAGATGATTTAGACGAGGCCGCTGTACAGGCCAAGATGTCAGAGGTCGAGGAGTCATTGCATGAAGTATCAGCAAAGCTCTACGAGGCAGCTGCAGCCGAAATGGCCGAACAACAAGAAAGTTCAGGCTCAGACGACGTTGTTGAGGCCGACTTCGAAGAGGTCGAGTCCGAAGACAGTGACGAATAGCTAGCTCTCTGTAATCAATCTATGCAGAGTTCTAACATGTATTCCCGAGGTGCCAAACTGGAATAGGGGGTTTTCTCCCTCTGAGCGGGCTTTGGAACCAGGCCCCCACGCTGATCCTGCAATATCAAGATGAACCCAAGGAATCTTATCTCCTTTCTCGTCGAATCCTCTATTCGGGACGAAGAACTCCAAGAATGCGGCGGCGGTATTCGAAGAACCAGCCCTTCCACCAATAGAACCATTTCTTATGTCTGCGAATGCTGAATCAGTCATGTACTTACGGAATTGATCATTCAAAGGCATCCTCCAGACCGGTTCGCCACTCCTTGCCGCAGCAGTTTTTAGACTCTCGGCCAAATCATCATCGTTCGACCACATCCCAGAAATCTGATTACCCAATGCAACAATAACAGCACCAGTTAGTGTGGCTAGATCTACGATGTACTCGGGATCAAGCTCACCCGCCTTCCAAAGTCCATCTGAAAGGACATTTCTGCCTTCAGCATCTGTACTGAAGACCTCTACAGTTTTTCCAGAATATGTCTTGAATACATCACCGGGCCTGTAAGCACCAGACCCTGGCATATTCTCAGCAAGGCAGGATATTCCATTAACTCGCCTGGGGTATCCAGTTTCATAGAGGGCTTCCATGAGGCCAAAAACAGTAGCAGCCCCGCACATATCGTATTTCATATCCCACATCCCACTAGTGGGTTTTATGGAGATCCCTCCAGTATCGAACGTAATTCCCTTTCCTACGACACAAGGTCTCCTGACTCCCTCGTCCTCATCAGGATTCAATGTGAATAAGACCATACAGGGCTTCTGATCGCTCCCTTTGCCGACGTTGATTAGTCCTCCCATTCCAAGCTCGTGCAATTTCTCCCAATCATAAACTTCAACTTTGACGTTTTCCTTCCCCTCGGCCCATTCTAGAGCTCTTCTGGCGTACTCCATCGGATAGAGAACATTAGCAGGCTCGTTACCCAAATCACGTGCAGTATGGACTCCCTTTACCACAGACTGTACATTTTGTAGCTCAACACTGAGCTTCTCTTGGTGCCTACCACTGGCCTGAAAATCAACCTTCCATTCTTCTTCGATATGATCATCGGGTTTTTCCTGATGCTCCAGGAAATCATAGTCTCGAAGCATCATTCCCTCAGCAAAATCTACCATTCTATCTCCATCCCACCCAGTGGTGAATCTAACAGTCAGATCAGTTCCCTTCTTCTTCGATAAAGATGAGATTAGTCTGGCGCCGGCATTCCTCGCCTTCTTGTGACTCATGCCCTCTCTATCTCCCATACCCACTAGGATGATGTTACAACTGGGAGTCCACAAGGACATTCTAGTCCCCTTCTTAGCTTCAAAACCACCAGAACCGAGTGCCTCTCTAACTAACCCTCTCTGGCTCCTATTTAGCCCACTAAGTGATTTGTTGGGAGCTTTCTTAGTATCCTCAAATAATGGTAAAATCAATTGCGCGCTTATGTCGGATATCTCACTGTTGCTTACTTTCATATATAGCCCAAAGTATTCTGTCAGCAACTAGTTTACAAATAATTCTATCTCAAAATGTCATTTTTATCCCCAAATATTAGTTCTGAAACTAAACTATTGCTCAAATCTAGTATTTTTTCCATTAATTGCCGCGAGAGCGAATGCGATGAAGACAAGCAGCATCGCAGGAGCTGGAAGAAGGCCCGAATCCTCTGACTTCATCTCTACCACAGCGCCATTAACTAGTTCAGTAGTCCACATCGATGAATCTATTACCCTTTTCTGATAATACAAGGCCCAAACCCCCTCGCTAGAGATCGGAGCACCTGTGAAGTCGAGAGTTGTGATCGTGCTATTTGTGGCATTAACTGCGAAGCCGAAACTCGGGACCGAGAAGTTGAAATCTGATTTTTCCTCATGAATGTCCATAGACTCTGTTAATTCCACGGGTTCATTCGACCCAGGAAGCCAAAACTCCGTAGAATCCTCGTTCTCGAAGTACAGAAGAGTGGCATTTGATGTACTCGAATGACCTAGATTAGAGACGCTTAGGCGCACTTTCCCGTCTTCCACCTCTAGGGAGTCGACAACAAGACGAGCTCTCCAGTACCATACATTCTCGATGAGGTAATGCATAACCTCCAGCTCCTCACCTAATCTGTCTGATAGGGCTTCCACTGTTCCTAGTAGAAACTGCTCATCATCGGTCTCAAAGGTGAACGTTGGGTACCCCATTACACCGTAGCCGTAATCCCGACTCGTCCCACAGTTGGGATAGAGCCCCTGGTTAGCGTTACGAATAGGGATATCAGAAATATTCGAATTAACCTCATCTCTAATGTGGTGATACATTTCCCAGTCTGAGGGTTGCTCTGGCCACTTACCCCATGGGTAGAGCATGATCCAAACCCCTGTGTGCATAGTGATGTAAAGGTCGGCATCAGGAACTACTTCATTCATGTAAATCGAATTAGCAAGAGTCTCCGACTCACTAAATGCCGAACTTCCAGGTTGTGTGGAATCACAGGTGTTCCAGTAGTGGTCGTAGTTCCTGTTCAGATCTACTTGGTTGACATTCCATCTTGTATCAAGGTCGTTTCCGTCTGCGTTAAGCATGATTAGGATGTGTAATTCAGTCGTAGCCAATAGATCGATTACCGACTGGTCCCCATTTGCCCAGCCCTCAATGTAGTATTCCGCTACTAGGAAGGCCAGCTCAGTACCTAAGTGCTCATTGCCATGATGGCCACCATCTATGTACACCACTTCTTTCCGTTCAAGATCACCTTCGTCTGTTTCCTTGAAGTGCTCGCAACCCTCGAATTGGCTCGAAAAACAAGCACCACCTTCCCAATCAGAGATCTGCAACATCCAGATTTCTCTTCCCAACTCAGTCTTTCCGATGCTAAACATCTCGACGATTTCAGGATAGTCATTAGACCACTCATCGAGATCTAGAGTTAGGGTTGCGTAAGAATGATACCAATGCTCCTGGATAATATCCGGCTGACTAATCTGAGCAGAAACCGTAGGAGATGCTGAGGCCATCATCAAAGATGACAGAACTAAGGCAGTCAGCCATTGACGCATACCCCACTGAGAGGGTGCCTAGATACAATCATTCTCCTGTTTCGTTTAGAAAATTTGCAATATGGCATGAAATAATTTTAGTTGCAATCAGGGCGGCATTGAATTCGGTGAGAGGGCCTTCCTTCCCAGGAGCTATCTCATTTACATCCGCTCCCAGAACCTTGACGCCGGGAGAAGAAAAGATACTCTCTATCACTTCAACTGCAGCCCAATGAGACAGGCCCCCTGGAACAGGCGTTCCGGTAGACGGCACTAATTTTCCATCAAGTCCATCTATGTCGAAGGTAATCCAAACCGCCCCATCAATTTCTGCAATACTCTCGAGCATGTTTTTCCAACCTTCGCGTTCCTTTTGGATACCTAGTATATCTCTGGCATACCATGTCTCCACCCTTTTGTCTTCCAATGAGAATTTTGCCTCATCCTTGGACAGGGCTCTGGTACCAATCTGAATGACCTTGCCAACACCCGCATCAAGCGACCTCCTGATAGCAGTCCCATGAGAGTATCTCTCTCCTTGAAGCTCATCTCTGAGGTCAGCATGAGCATCAATTTGAATCAATGTCAATCGAGAGAGATCCCCCTGTAATTCTGGATGACCTGACAACGCTTCCATAATCGGAGGCAAGATTCCGTGCTCACCTCCGAGTATCAGCGGAAATACTTCCCCTACCCACTCTGAGAAGTATTCACGAATTGAGTCCAACTGCTCGATTAAGGTTCCAGCCTCGGAAGACCATGGCTCTGCAGTGTGAAATGAAAGGCCACAGGGTAGCTCTTCGGGAAGTAGAGGATCATACAATTCGACTTGAGAACTGGCAACAATGCAAGCTGAAGGGCCCATCTCCGTGCCCTGAATCCAGCTCGTGGTCATCTCGAAAGGTACTGGAAGAATTACAACATCCCATGGCCCTTCATCACTCTCCTCAAGCCCTAGGAAACCAGCTCGCGCATCATTCTCCATGCACCTCCGTCTCTGCAATGTAGAATAACGACTTCGCATACATAATCAGCTGATTTTGAAGTGTTCAGTGAGACCGTTGAAATAGAGCGCCCTCCCCTGTGTGCATGTCTGGAGGCGTTGCGATGGGTTTGACACTAGCACAACTTACATCTGCAATCAGAAGCAAGGTAGACTCCGATATGGAAGTAGTCGTCGCAGAGTCAATCGCCGAGCACGCCCTAGGTTTCTTCGGCTTCTCAAATAGGATTATTGACAATGCTTTGGAGCCCACTGATAGAAACCTGTTCTACCAACTTCAAGACTACGATTTACTGACAACAGAGTCAGAGGAAACCACGCTCTGGGATGGAAGGGAGTGGAGAATTCACTACTGGAAGTTCAAAGCAAATGCAGAGGAGTTTGCTAGAGCAGCCGCAGAAGCGGCATTACTGAACCAGAAAGATAAGGACCCTTACTCAGATGTTTATGACGATGTCCCGGTTTCCCTATGGAAGGAAAGATCAGGCGAAGATGATGACTACGAAGAGCCTCTATTCTGATACTATCGAGAGGCGCCATGATGTGGACTGGCTCAGAGTTATTCTATTTGGACTACTGATTTGGTTCCACTTTGTGGTCTTCTATCCTTACCAGCCCGAGGGCGTTCTTGCTATTCCGTATTACTTCATTGCCTCAGTAATGCATCAGTGGAGACTGGCCGCATTGTTCGTAATCTCCGGAATGGGGACTGCATTTGCCCTTAGAAGAAGGACATGGAAACAGTATGTCAGAGAGAGAGGGGCTAGGTTGGGACTTCCACTCCTTTTCACTGTCTACATTCTTTTTCTCGGAATTTTTGAATTTACTCAGACGACGACTCTACTGCTTACAGTTTTCCCAGGCAGTGAGGATATGCCTTATGCCCATCTCTGGTTTGTCTATAACCTACTTATCTACTCGGTCATTTTGACACCATTTTTCTTCTATGTTAAGGCAAACCCAGAAGGCCTCTTGATGAGGGGGACTCGATCATTAATGAATATTAGAGCGGGTTTTGGGATTCTAATTATTCCCCCTATTGTCCTGTCGATTAACGGAATACTGTTCAAACCATGGGAATTTGGAGAGGTCGGTATGTGGTGGGAATTCCCTCGATATATGATATATTTTCTATTTGGCTTCCTTATGATTTCTGTGAGGGATCAGTACTTCGAAGCGTTAGATAAGATTAGGATTCCATTATCCATTATGACACCTATTTTATCAGTTTCATGGTTTTTTGTAAGTGTTACAAGCGGAATTCCCGATGTGATGGATGGAGGATGGGTGGACAAAGGATACCCTCCGTTCTCGTTTAATGCTGCAATGGCTTCTATCATTCAGTCATTTCATGCATGGTTTTGGTGCTTACTTATCTTCACATGGTCATCAAAGCTTCTTAACCGCCCGAACAAGTATCTGGCATATCTTAACGAGTCCGTTTATCCAACATATATCCTCCATATGCACGTTAATATCCTGATGATAGCGATTCTTGCCATACTAGGCGTTGGATTCTTTCCTGCAATGATTATTGCCACTCCGATGCTTATAATTGGTGTATTTGTCTGTTTCGAGATAGTCAGGAGAGCATCATTATTCAGGCCATTTTTTGGAATCAAGGGAGGTCAAGAAATAGTAATGAAACTATTCCCTTTCAATTCAACTCAAGAAGGGCCAATGACTGTTATATTCACATTGTTTTCACACGGTTTAACGTTAGGAATGGTTATTGTACTAATGCTATTGCTTATGATATTGGGTGGTTGATTTGAGTACGGAGGCGCTTCAGACAAAATTGGCGATTCTATTGACATCAATTTTGTTACTCAGTATGCCTAGTGGTATGGTTTCAGGCCAGTCTCCACTAATTAGGGAATGTGAGATTCTGGTCGATTGGGACTATCAGGTTAATTTGCTTGAAGAACCAGATGAAGAAGGACAATTTTTCTCAGTCGCTTATGTCCACAGATATCGCGTAGTTTTTGATCCCGATTTTTCCCCTGGTTCTTCTCCAAGTGGAATTTCCATTGATGCGAGTCATATTGGTTTAGCCAGTGAGATATCCCCTCTGAATGTCTCATACATCAGTGCCGGAGGGGAGGTGGACATTGAGCTAGACTCTCAGCCAGATTTCGGCGATAAGATTCTCGTAAACTTCACTAGCTCGGAGTCTACATGTACAAGGTCTCTATTCGTTACCAATTGGAATCAACCAATCGAGGACCACGAAATCACAAGAGAGACCGTCTGGTCACTCGAGGGGGCAGACTCTGAAAATCAGAATATCGATTTCGAGGGGAGAGGTTGGCAAAAAAGACAGGGATCGTTATTGGAATCCAATGAACTAGGAAATGGTTCACTCCAGATGAATACAATGAATGGCCTAAATGGAATCATTCTCGATCTTTCTTTAGATAGAGTCTGGCTGAATGAATCATATGATGGCGATGAGCTGTTAGCTCAAGATTTTGAGATGGTTGGCAACGGCAGCATGGTTCTGAAAGAGGGGTATTCGGAAGGAGACTACGAAGAAGGTTTCACTGCTGAAATTTCAGTTAGTAGCGCCACAGTTAATCGCTCATGGCAAGATGACGAATTATCTGAGAGAATTACCATTGAGGGTAGCGGATGGCTATCTTTAGATGGTGGCGATAATAATAGCTCGGGAGGAGGATTCGGTGAGATTCATACCTTCTTGTTTGAATCCTTTGACGAAGACGGCCAGAGAAGAGCTCAGAATTTTGAGCTAGAGGCCAATGCATCAATGAGAATCTTAGGAGCATCAGATTACTTCTCATTTGAGCTAGATAACCTTATCATCATAGAGAGGTGGTCTGATGATACTCGTGAAGAACAGTTCTTCAAAGCAACAGGTGGAGGTGAATTTGGATTCGAGATCGAGGATGATCAATTCAGCATAGATGTGAACGGGACCATCCCCTTGATTCATTTGGAGTCCTCAGGAGGGGAGACAGTATCAGATACCATAATTGTAGACGGGACCTATGATGGCGATGCAGAGGGAAGCTTCGGCTTGGTAAGGCAGATAGTGGACTCAGGAATTCAGGAGAATTCAGAAGGCGTTAGATACGAGGTCGATAAAATTCAAAATGAGTTTTGGTTCAATGTTTCAGCAACTCCTTTCGGGCCAATATCCCAAGAGTTTGGAGCTGAGCATAATCTGACATATGAATTCACAGTTCCTCAAGAAGACTGGCAGAATAGGACCTGTCTCTTATACACATCTCCGAGCCCACGAGACTTACGTGCAT
>CAXHFM010000042.1:0-9626 GCA_964016345.1 uncultured Candidatus Poseidoniales archaeon
TGAAGAAGAGCTCCCAACGGAAGAAAGCCAAGGAGAAGTTTGAGCTCGTGAACATTATTCTACCTGAAATTTCCAAGAAATCCTCAGAGCTACTGGGTAGGGAGGAGCCAGATTTGGCCCCAGTAATCACCCAGATCATGAATGCTGTATTCCTTGAGGAGGTCCTGTCATGGGATAAAGAGAGACGGCTTTCCCTATGTTCAATAACAATACACAACTACACCGCTAGGGCTAGAGCTTACACTATCTTAGCTAAATGGCCTGAGAGTTCTGAAACCTCCATGGGGTTTAACCCCAGAGGAGGTAGGAAAGAGGCTCGAGGGTTATGGGCTTGGAGATTAGACACCTTGAATCCTGGAACATCTACAGTTCTAGAGTTTGGGATATCAGGACTAAGTAAGGGAGATTGGAATGAAGCTGATATCTTCTTCAGAGGGAATGGAGAGATTATTGGTGCTACAAAGATGGATGAGGCACTGTTAGATGAGCAACGTAAGGCTGAGGCTCTAGAGGCCGCTGTAGAGGAAGTTAGGAGTAAGGATGTTCCTCCGTACACTGTTGATATGAAATCGGATCAAAGTATCTACGATTTGAGTGTTGAAGAATCAGTAAGTTCAGATGTTACGGAGTTCGTCCCATCTGAAGATACCGACTGGTTCGGAATGGAGAGTGATGAACAATGAGCGATTCAACCAGAAAGAGCAGGCAACAGGTCGTAGACTCGTTACATCAAGTAGCGGCTGAGATGCATAATAGAATGCAAAGGGGAGACCCTCCTAGGATGACTCTCCCCGTGCGATCGAAGAGCAATATCTCCTTTGACAACAGACTTGGGGTATTCAAGTATGGAAAAAGTAAGACTGTCAGAGATGCGACAAAGCTAGGGTCTGCCAGACAGCTGTTGAGGACTCTTCATATCACAGAATTCATTGAGGAGATGATTGACTCTGGAAAGTCCTCTACGTTGAGGGAGATGTACTATATCTCCGAAGGCTGGGGCAATGGTAAATTTGGCTCACAAAATGAGAGTAATAATCTAGCTGAGGATCTAGAGATAGTAACGAAGTGTTTGAGAGAGGATTTCAAGCTAAGACCTGAGGAAGACGGAGCTAGAATCATTGGCAATATCACTGTTGAAGAGAGGAACAGGAGAGGCGAGTGGATGACAATAAACTGCAGAGACGATGTGGGCGATTCTGGATATGGGGTTCCCTACAATGTGGAAGAGGAGAAGTTGAGGCTCGTTGACGAGGATATTGACTTCGTTATGGCCATAGAAACTGGGGGTATGTTTGACAGGTTGATAGAGAATGGATTCGACGAAGAATCGAGGTGTGCACTAATCCATCTAAAGGGACAGCCGGCTAGATCTACAAGGAGGATAATGAGAAGGATTAGTGACGAGTGGAAGAAGCCAATAGTGGTATTTACTGACTGTGACCCGTGGTCCTTCAGAATTTTTGCCAGTATTGCTTATGGAGCGATAAAGACCGCTCATATTTCTGAATATCTGGCGACTAAAGAGGCAACATACCTAGGGATAACAGCCGACGACATATTAGCATATGATCTTCCGAGTGACGATCTATCAAAACAGGATATCAATGCTCTGGAGGCTGAGCTGAGCGACCCTAGGTTCAACACCGGCTGGTGGCAGGAGCAGATCAAACTCATGCAGGAATTAGGAAAAAAGGCGGAGCAGCAGTCTCTGGCCAAGTATGGTCTTGACTTCGTTACCGATACCTATCTACCTGAGAAACTAGATGGTATCGGACTTGGATACTGATGACTAATACTGAAAGCGTATAGCCTGTGGCTACCCCATGAGCCGAGATGTCATGGGATGGGCCAAGACCATCTCAGCAATTTCTTTTTTCCTTCTTTTGATGGCTACCTTAGCATGGAGCTCGGCATCAGAGCAGAGTGAGAAGTATCTTGATCCTGCTCAATTTAACGAGGCTGTCGTTGGACCCGGCGAGAGCGTCAGCGTGAACCTCTCGTCTACTTCCATTATGGGCCAGAGGGAGTATCTAGTAATGCGTATAGTAGAGGATGGCTCTCCTGAGCCTGATGTCCGCCTAATTACCGGTTCAAAGGATTGTGAATGGGTTGAGCCCGGTTTCTTGCATGTAGATAGGCAGATAGACGGCGATTCCCCAAATTATAGGACAGTTAGGGTATTTGTACCAGAAAGCAGTGGCACATATACACTATACAACGATGCTGAAGAAGGGGACTTATGGCTAGTGGACGATATCAAGTCTCAAACTAAGATGCTAGAAGATAGTCCGGTGTCTATCCTAGTGATGGTTGCAGGATGCTGTATCGGAGGGCCATTCGGAATTGTTGGGCTGGTCCTTGCTCTAATTGGGTGGAGGAGAAAAAAACCTCCAGTTCAAGTAAACATGCAGACTCCTATTTTGACCACTGATGAAATTTACAAATCGTTACACAGAGAACAATATTTGGAAAACGAGGAGGAAATGGTACCAGGGCCCTTCAGTGATTTAGGAGAAGGACCAGATTTGGAGGATTACCCAGAATTAGAGGACCAAGAGGAAAGGGGGAGCTGGGAAAACTGGGACAACGGATGATTTCCTTAACATTATCAGCCCTCACTCTTGTTCCAGAAATTTGGAAGTATGGGAATTACAACTAGAAGCGCTCCAATGACTATCAATGGCAAGATAGCCGATCTTAGGTTGTCCCTCAAATCTCTAGCGTCCTGGCATTGCTCCTCATCAGCTCCGATAATCTCTCCGATTGAGCCTACAGCATCCTCACAGTCCTCTGATACTCTTCTATCAATCTCATTGGCCACGACCAATGCCCCAAATGATGCTAATATCAATAGAATTCCCATAATCACGGTCACGGTCTTAACAACCGTCTTGGTAGCGCCCATGATACCACATCTATTGGCGTGATATTATATTATGCTCAAGTTGGGTTTTTAGAAGAGGGCTGATTAGACAACTACGGGTTGGTTAGGAATGATGGATTTTGGGCACGCCATGAGTATACTGGAAAATTCCACCAGAAGGGACATACTGAAATTCCTCGTCAAGGAGCCACATTACCCCCTTCAACTATCAGAGATGCTTGATGTTAGTCAGCAGGCCGTGATGAAGCATCTAAAGGTCCTCGAAGAGGGAGGATTTGTTGATTGTAAGAAGATTCCTTCTGAGAAGGGAGGGCCACCAAGAAAGGTCTACACGGTTAATCAGTCGTTCTCGTTGAGATTGGATCTTGGTCCTGATCTGTTCAGAGCAGAGCATAGAAAGATGCCAAGGGGAGGGCCTCTAAGGCTTTCTTCAAGGCTGCCTAAGGAGCTAGATGGTTTGGTATCGCAACTAGGAACTAGAAGGAGTATCCCGCTAGTTGAAGGAATGCAGGTACTTTCGGAACTAGATGAGTGTCTAGAGAGGATTGATGAGAGGCGCGATGCTGTGATTGCGCTTCATCAGCATGTGATGAGTAAGGTATCCCCAAGTCTGAGTGAAGGTTTGGGTAGTTATGAGGAGCGCCAGTTGGCGCATGCATTAATGACACAGCCTAGAAGGCCATTGGACTTGGATGTCTTCGCTCAGAGCATGAGGATGAGGTCAAATGATGCTGAGGGCATAATGGCTAGTCTTCGAGAACGTCTCCTCAGGGACCTTGCGGTGAATCAAGGAAAGTTCGTAGCTGCGGGCAAAAACACGCCTCTTCCTTGGTGGATGGTCAAGTAATTAGAATGTCATATCGTCATCCGAAAGATTGGCTAGGAGGCTGCTTTTTTCTTGGAACCTCTGAAGGGCCTCCATTCTTCTGCCATACATAACTACCCCGACGACACCGAAGAGAGCAAACGTTGCTCCCAAGATAATGGCTGGAACTGAATATTGTACTACCGCCTCCACGCCAACGTCTAGAATTCCTAGATTCGAGCCCATCTTTCCATTGACTGCTTGTACGTTATCATCCTCGTCAGTTTCGACTACTAGGTTGTCTGGATCGAGTACTACCACGATATCATGGCTACCTGCCTCTACCATGTACAGCAATGTAATAATTGGGGGATCTGGGTCCTCCGACGGCATTATTGCTTCAACGGTCTGGCGGTATACAATATTCTCCTCTTTGCAACCATTCTTTTTGATATCGGACTCGCTCTGTCCAGAACAGAGGACGACGTTCACATCGGTCGCATGCGCGTTTCCAATATTTCTTACTTGTACATTGACGGATAACATGTCACCAACAGACCCTCTCTTTTCATCGGCCGACACGGAGTATATCTGCAAGTTAGGAGCTCTGAGTCTGAGTTCAATTATTTGCTCGTTAGTATCGCAGTAGGGAGAATAATTGTCGGGCAACCCGTCGCCATTCAAGTCCTGTGTACAGGAGTCTTCCCAACTAGGTGTTTCATCATGATCTCCCCCTGCCTCACTGGAACCGAAATCTGACATGACCTTGATTCCAATCTCTCTGTCAGCCAGCGTAGCTTCTGGATGGATATCTACTATTGCCACAATATTCAGAGTCGTATATGCTTGCATCTCTGGCAGAGTAAGTGAGTTGGTAGTAGCGGACACATAACACTCATCGACTGGTATCGGATCGGTCATTGTGAGCTCAATGCAGTTCTTCTCTATTGGGAACTCAGAGTCAAAACCTTCCAGCAAGGCAAATCTGATTTGCCACTTATCCAGTTGATTCATTCCAGGCTGGAGGTCCCACTCTCCTGCCGCGTCTATGGTGTGATTGTGGAGCGTTGGTGTATCGGGAACGTTACCAAAGTTGGTTACGTTCATAACGAATCTGACTGTTCTTCCAGGAGCGGTCGTCTTTATCTTACTTTCAACCAGAGGGTCGAGTACTATTCTCATGTCATGGAATTCTATTATCTCAACCTGAAGTGTAATTAGATCTCTGAGCCTGGTTCCGTCATATTCTTCCTCACTCATTACTTCTAAAACAATGGTGTATTGACCCGCGAGGGTCTTCTCCGGTACGCTAATGGTAATCGGTATTTCTTGCGATTCATCCCTGTCTAATTCATCGAATAGGACTCTAGGTATATCGATGCCCCAAACGTGAGTGTACCCCTCTGAGTCGGTGATTGATTGGATTGCCATATCATATCTATCAGGTCCGTTACCGATATTATCTATGGTTGTAGGCATCTCAAATTCTTGCCCGGGATGAAGTGAAAGAATTGTGTCTGGTACAGATGCCTCAAGATCGTAGACCTGAATCACATTCGTCAATAAGACGACGTTGTCACTAACCTGAGGTGCACCCTCGAGATACGCGCGGAACGATACAGAAGTACCTAGGCCAGCAGTAGCATTGTAAGGAGCGCACATCAGGGCTGTGACAGTCTGAGGGATGCCTACCTGGGACCAGTATCTAGGCGCATTGTCTGGAATGCCGTTTCCTCCCGGAGCATTACTGAAGTCGAGGTCAACGACCCAGTTATCGTATCTCCATGTGTTTTCAGAGATTTCGGAAGGCCTATCATCCGGGCCTCCTGGAGTGCTGAAAACTAGGTGTCCTGGGGTGAAATGCTTGGTAACATCAACATCGAATGAAGAGCATTCGCCGGGGAGAACATGTTGCGTTGTTTCTCCGAGCTGGAACACAATATTTCCAGTAGTCCTAACTGATACATTCACCCAGAGTTCAAGAATATCGAAAGTTCCTCTGTCTACAGATAGAACGGGTTCCCCTGTCGACCAGCCTTTGAGATAAATCACAAAGGTTCCTGGCTCTTGAGATGTCGGAACGCTCACCTGAAGATTTCTGGTTACCGACTGGCTTGGATCTAGAGAAAGTGACGTTGGGAAAGAAATACCCCAGCCGAAGGGAAGAGCCCATTCGGTCTGTCCCTCTAGCGTGGTAGGATCGTAAAATGCAAATGTATCGTATACATTGCCA
This sequence comes from uncultured Candidatus Poseidoniales archaeon, assembly GCA_964016345.1. GTDB lineage: Archaea > Thermoplasmatota > Poseidoniia > Poseidoniales > Thalassarchaeaceae > MGIIb-O5. Next base: position 5,923 of record CAXHFM010000042.1, read on the forward strand.
GTATTGGTTATTGATATTGAGAAAACGGCGTTTTGGCCTTGTTCAACGTCAGCCTGATAGTGGCTTGTATCTAACTGAATACCATGGACTACATCCATCAGGACGAGTGTTATTTGTTCGTCCCTGATAGCTGGGTCCTTTTCGGATAAAGCAGTTAGAACGATGGTAGCTAACTCGTCCTCATCTGCTTGGTAGATTGTTGGTGACCTAATTCTCATGTAGATAGGTTCAATTTCTCCTCCTTCTAAGAAGATGGGGGTGGATGGGAATATCGGGGTATGATTTGTCGCGAAGAATAGTGTTGAGCTCCAGTTGTTCGGTACCCCTTCCATTGAGACAAAGAAAGTATCGGAGACTAAGTCAGGAGGTCCTGGTGTCGGGTTGGATATAGTCAAATTGAATGTGGTTTGGCCACTGGGCTGAATGGTATGGTAATACGTCTCTGTTTCAGCGAGTCCAATATCCACTAGTCCGGTTAGAACATGAACATAGCATATCGTAAATTTGCCTCCATTGTTCTCATCGGAACACTTGTGATCATCGGACCAAGAAATATGGGCACCACTACCCAAGTCGTTCGCGAATGCCGGTGCCTGACCAAGATCGGGCGAAGCTGGAGAGTTAGGGCCCAACTTGTTAGATGACCATGAAGTGACAGGAATTACTTCCCACTCATCGAGGACGGATGTTGCCAGAGAGTTCAGGGGGAATCCGTCGGGATGTGAGTTGTGAGTGTGGTTGAGTCTGGCATACATAACAGTCTCCATCTGACTCTCATTACCATTGTCCAGCCAGGATAGGTGGACATTGTCGAAGTCGTCAGTCAAAATTGATGGCATATGAGAATTTGCTCCATAAGGACGATTTGAGTCGACTCCGTCAAGTCCCTCCACGGTGGATATTGCTGAGTCGGTAATTTGCTTGATACCAAAGGAGGGGAGTCCCTCGTCGACTCCATCCCACTCTGCTACCCCTTGGAGTCTTAGTCTGGTATAGTATACCTCGTAATTTACATCTATTTCAAATCCATATGCTCTACCATCCATCCATGCAACATGGGTATTTCCAGAAGTATCTACAGCAATTGAAGGGTGAAGGCTGAAAGCGTCATTCAGCGTTATTCTTGTGTCGTTCACTACCACTAAGTGCCCATATCCGAGAGAGTCTAGGGAGGGGCCCAAATCTTCTGTATAAGTATCCGCTTGAGTATCTACAACTGTCCCTGGATCTCCCTTCTGCCAGCCTGGATGCGGACTATCGAGGAGGGATTTAGGATCTAACACTGTCATGAAAATCTCTCTTGAGTTATTGGTTGCTAGATAGACCAATGCCTCTACCATAAGTTGTAGTTCTGCAGCGCTTGCGGCTCCAGTTGGAAAGCTGTACATCTGCCCGCCTGCGTTGGTGAGCCTTACTGATGTACCCGGACAATTTCTAGATGATGATGAGCTTACAATGCCGTTGGGGCATTGGGCTAGATCTTTCATTGAGGAGCCAACATCCTCGTTGCTCTGAGCCCATAGAGGGGTGGGTATTACGCCCGCGTTTACACATGCGTCGTGTGCCTCCAGTATTGTGTTGGTATCCTGAGAGTCCCAGCTTGTACCGTCATATGGAGGCTCATCCGAAACCGGGATGACTATTTTCGTAGCATTTGGGTTCCACTTATGATCGAGTTGCGTGGGGGGGTTGCCCGGTACGTTACCTTGAGCATCTTTCCAGGACAGGCAGGCCCATGTGCTTGAGGGTCCCCAAGACTCTGAGCCGACTCCGCCTCCATCATAATTAATGGTCAGCGCGCCGCCATTCATTATCACTCCATTGAGCTTTCTGATACCTCCACTGTCGTCACCTGGAACTAGTCCCAAGGCAGTATTTCTTGGCCCCTGAGAACCGCTTCCACCGGTCGCAAACGCTGTGGCGCAATTACCAGATGTAGCAGCTGAGACGCTGGTATGGCCCCCTATTCCGTAAAGTGTCTCATAGACTGTCATGTTAGCTCTGACTAGTAAGGGCTTCAGGCCTTGGAAATACGAGCCACTGACGAAGTTTCCTCCGTAGAACACAACGCACATGTCAGCCCATTCTGCTAGCATGGACCCAGATGTGTCAATGGGAATAACCATCTCCACTTTTCCTCCTCTCGTGTCATCCCACACAACCTGTACAAAATCGTCCAGATCGATTGCGATATCTGGGTGGCCCTTATGCCCTATTATCGGAGTTAGTAGAGTCTCTCCCACTGCGAATTCCACTGTCCTAGATACTACATCTGTATCAAGCATCGCGTAGTAAATCTGGGGTTGTTGATAGAACTTATCAAGGGGCTCATAAGAATCTTGCCAGACTATGTGTGGGTCGTTGTCTGAGTCGATATCGATGGCTGGCCAGTCCCTATTCTGTGGATGTGAAGATACCTCGAAATCATTGACAATAGTAATGGCGGAATCTGTTGTCTCGTCTCCGTTCTGATCATCCAGTGAAGGGTCGATTAGAGTATACATTATTGTCCATTGGCCGGCTTTATCCGTCCATGTCACGTGTACCATATCATCATGGTCGACTCTGATATCTGGATGCCATGCCCTGTGTGCTCCAGCATTGGATATCTTCGTATCATCAATGAGGACTTCCCCCCTAGCGTCTAACATCTTGTAATACAGATGTTGTGTATTTCTACTCCAAATAAAGTGGACGTTTCCTTGTGAGTCAGCATCTATCGAAACCATTCTATCGCTGAAGGCGCCATCGGGAGTCACCTCAATTGCATCCGTCATTACCACCTCACTAGCTGAGGCAATCGGAGCTCCAAGTCCAGCGAATAAACTCACTACCATCAATAGAACCATTACGACGCTACTTCTCTTCTTCGATCTGTCCATTTTTGATCACCCAGCGATTGGCTGTGTTATTATTAGAAATATTTCATACTTAATCTGCTCGGGTTGCGGTCACTCCATTTATGTAAGGAGAATGATTGTGTTATGCCCAGTCTGCTGGATCAAAATCTCTACCAAATCCACCTGTCTCATCGGTATCAACTTCACGGGGTTGATTGGAAGGAGAAGGGGACTTTTTCGTAGATACCTTACCCTTCTGCTTATTCCAGTCATCGACTGGCCCTGGTTTTCCTGAGCCCGTACCGAATAGGAATTTAATTCTGTGAATAAGTGAGAGCTTGGTTAGCCATACCCTCCTCATGGTGTGCATAAACTCGTTTTGAGTGAGGCCATCCAACCAAGTTGGCCTGGATAGATTAAATGCCTGAAGAGGGCCTGGTACCTCATCTACTTTTTTTCCGACATGTAACACCCAATCAAGGTCAGCTCTAGTCAGATCCAAGCGTGTTTCATGTAGCCATTTCTTCCATTCGTTTGGATTAGTCTCCGAATATTCCTTCATTTTCTCCTGCTGGCCCTCGTCCACCCTAGTTACCGAATAGACCAGTATCAGTTCTCTGTTTTTGGGAATCACTACGTTAAACAGATGCCCCCTCTTACTTGGGGGGTACTTTACGTGCATGTGCAAGTGAGCCTGTTGGTCCTCAACGTCTCTGGCTTCCAGTCTCTCACTCTGAAGCCAGTTCCTAATGGACTGGGCGGCATCTCCTTTGTTCACATGCCGTCGAGGAGCACGACCTATTTGAGAGCCACTAATTCCGACGCTATGCTTTTGGCTAGTTTGATAAGCTGTTTTCCTTCTGT
>CAXHFM010000043.1:0-9561 GCA_964016345.1 uncultured Candidatus Poseidoniales archaeon
GTTGGATATCTTGGTGGCCTGTTCTGGCAGGATCCCGCTGTTCTCCCTCGTACTCGGCACCGTATCAGGAGTCAGTGCCCTGGCCGCGGGGCTATCCGACTTCGTCATCCTCGGCTCTGATCATGGGAAGATGTTCATGAGGAGCCCGTATATGATTCCAGAGATAAACGAGGGAGTTGTGGATGAGGACTCTCTAGGGGGAGCTGAGCAACATGCCAGCAGAAGCGGTGTTGCCTGCATGGTTGCCGATGACGAGCAAGACGCATTCGACATCGTAGCGGAGATACTGTCCTATCTCCCGGACCACACTCTAGCGGAACCCCTTGTACTCAGGGGCTCGGACGCATGGGACAGGAAGTGCGAGGGGCTCGAGGAGCTGGTGCCTTCAGACCCAAATCGGCCGTATGACATGAGGAAGGTGATCAGGGAAATCGTAGATGAAGGCAGGTTCCTAGAGCTCTCGGAGTACTATGCAGAGAACGTCGTCATTGGATTTGCAAGACTGGACGGGCATTCCGTGGGAATCGTAGGGAACCAACCCAGTGTATTAGCAGGATGCCTGGATATCGATGCTTCCGTCAAGGCCGCGCGATTCATCAGGACGTGTGACTGCTACAACATACCAATCGTGACTTTCGTGGATGTTCCAGGCTTCCTCCCGGGCACAGTGCAAGAGTGGGGAGGGATAATCAGGCACGGAGCAAAGCTACTCTATTCGTACGCCGAGGCAACGGTTCCCAAGATGGCCGTAGTTACTAGGAAGGCCTACGGGGGGGCATATCTAGCGATGAGTTGCAAGCATCTAGGCTCAGATTACAACGTCTCTTGGCCCGGCGGGGAGCTCGCTGTCATGGGTGCTGAAGGGGCTGTGAATATCATCCACAGGAAGGAACTCTCCGAAGCGAGTGACGTAGGGGGAGTTAGGAATGAGCTAATCAGCGAGTACAAAACCAAATTTGGCGACCCGTACGTCGCCGCTAAGCACGGTTGGCTGGATGACGTGATTGAACCTGCAGAGACAAGAAAGCACCTCGTGAGGGCATTGAAGCCTCTTCTCAGCAAGAGGGAATGGGTCCCCCCAAAGAAGCATGGTAACATACCATTGTAAATATTTTAAAAGGTGTAAATATGGGTGTTTTTGGTTACCTCAAAGGCATGATAGCACTCGCAATTCTTGCTTTTATTGGGTACATAAATATCTGGGCCTTCAACTTCACAGGCGAGGCCACCGCAGAGAGACATGGTGACTTGTCTTCTCTATATGCGTTTACTTTGCAAGTTAATATTTTGCTATTTACTATCCTCGTTGTTGGTTTATTTTTGTCTAATCGAGCCCTCAAAAAAGAAAATAAACGCCTCAAGTCCAAGTTAGAAAGTCAAGAAGACTAATACCTTTCATCAAGCAATTCTAGTAATTCTATCAATGAAGGTAACTGATCAATTTTATCGGGAGAAAAGAGTTTTTTCCAGGCTTCGAGATGCTGTGCAACAACCATGATTACAGCAAAATCATCAATCTTCCAATCTTCATCGTAAGAAATGGAGATTTGTCGTCCAGCAGGTAGTGGGAAAGACCCCCCTCCCCCTGCCTCGACATCGAGATCTACAGATAGGTCAGCTTCCAGTGAATCGTCTACGATTGAAAAGTCCCAAGGACCTCCAGTCAGAGCTCTCCTTCCCCTGACTGGGATTATGTGGCCTCCCTCCTTTGCCCAGGAATGCGCTATCGAACGTGCGGTAGAACCCCCTCCCCGAATTCTCAGAATACTCCCACTGGGCTCTATCCCAATATGTCTACAAGCCATTATGAATCCTCTCCCATCCGAATTGGAAGCGCTCCACTCCCCATCTTTTCTTACTAACTGATTGACTGCCTGCAGGCCTTTCTCATCTTCAGAACCGAGCACCTTCCAAACAGAGTTCTTCAGAGGACTGGTACATGAAATCCAAACCTCTCCCTCCAGTTTTTCCGCCCTCTGGAAGAATTCATCGGCATCCCCGGCCTCTAGGAATACGGTTTTCACGATTTCAGGATAAAGGACTCCACCAACAATCTCGAAAAGTCGAGGAGTCAGGGAATGAGAGATCGGATAGCCAGCAACGCCCCAGAAGTCAGGATAGTCCAATATTCGTGCCCCCTCTCACATTGACCGTCCCTGCGCCCCATTGAGAATGATTCGGTCTGTAGTTCTCTGACCGAAAATAACGGGTATGTATGACCCCTCCGGGATACATGGACAGCGACCTTAACATAGCACGCTCGGCTAAACCTATGAAGATCGAGGAAGTAGCTGAACAACTGGGACTGACTCCCAGTGACTTGATTATGCACGGGCCTCACATAGCCAAGGTCTCTTGGCAATCCCTATCCTCGGGAAAATCAAACAGGAGGGGTAAGCTAATCCTAGTGACCAGTGTCAATCCGACCCCCTTTGGGGAGGGCAAGACAGTGACCACGATAGGCCTGAACCAAGGCCTGAACCATCGGGGTCACAACGCCTGTTGCGTGATCAGGGAACCGTCCCTGGGCCCGGTCTTCGGAATCAAGGGAGGTGCCGCTGGGGGGGGCTTCTCACAGGTCCTTCCAATGGAGCAAATTAACCTGCATTTCACTGGTGATTTGCACGCCATAACCGCCGCACACAACCTATGCTCAGCAATCTTGGATAATCACCTTCACAGGGGAAACGATCTTGAAATCGATACGAATAGGATTTTCTGGCCCAGAGTCATAGATATGAACGACAGGACCCTGAGGGAAGTTAGCATTGGATTGGGCGGTCCAGCAACGGGTGTTACAAGATCCGAAAGATTCGATATCACAGCCGCAAGCGAGGTAATGGCAATCCTCTCACTTTCCAAGAGCTATGAGGATCTGAGGTCGAGACTTGGCAGGATAATCGTCGCAGAGTCGAAATCAGGACTCCCAGTAACCGCAGAGCAACTCGGTGCTTCCGGATCGATGGCCCTCCTCCTCAGAGAGGCTATGCTGCCCAATCTCGTACAAACCCTGGAAGGAAATCCGGCCTTCGTCCATTGCGGGCCATTCGCCAACATCGCCCACGGGAACTCCTCGATAATCGCTGATGACCTAGCTCTGTCTAGGTCAGATTATGTAGTCACAGAAGCAGGATTCGGTGCAGAGATGGGTGCTGAGAAAGCCCTTCACATCAAGGCCCTTGCATCGGGGGTCGCACCTAGTTGTATAGTCCTCAACGTAACAGTCAGATCGATGAAGTTGCATGGGGGCGGAGTCTCTGGAGGAGGAGGCTCTAGGCCTACCAAAGAAGAGATCGAGACAGAGAACGTAGGAGCGGTCCGTGCTGGAGCCGCTTCAAACCTCAGAAGGCATGTCAGAAACCTGGCAATGACCGACATACCCGTCGTCGTATCAATAAACAGATTCCATACGGATACTGAGGCAGAAATAGATGCAATTAGGGATGAAGCAACTAAGGCTGGAGCCGTGGACATAGTTCTCTTCGAGGGATTCTCCAATGGAGGGAAAGGAGCCGCGGAACTCGCCGACTCAGTCGTTTCCGCTTGCTCCAAGCACGAGCAGGACGGAAGTCCGTTCAGCCCCATAGTCGAACCCGGGATGCCTTCTAATGAGGCTATTCTCAGGATTGGAACCAATGTCTATGGGGCCAATAACGTAGATTTGAGTGATTCAGCACATTCTTCACTGGAGAAGTTCAAGAAATGGGGATTTGGAAACCTCCCGGTTTGCATGGCAAAGACGCAGTACTCTTTCAGCCATGATAAGAAGGTCCTGGGTGCACCAGTAGGGTTCACCCTCCAAGTCAGAGAAACCAGGCTCAACGCTGGAGCAGGTTTCATCGTAGCCATATGTGGTTCGATGATGACCATGCCAGGACTGCCCAGCAGACCAGCCGCCATGGACATGGACATGGATGAAGAGGGAAGGCTCACTGGAGTCTTTGGATAGGTAGTGGTGCGATGCGTAGGGTCAAGCGTCTTGATGAGGGAATCAGGCTACGTGTGGAAGATCAGGACGATCTTTGGGTGATAGCTCAGATTTGCAGGCCTGGCTCATCAGTTGGCATGCTATCCCATAGGAGGGACTCAACTACCGGGACCAAGGAAGACGGAAGGGCCAAGAGCGCTGAGAGGAAGCCAATGTGGATCGTCCTCAGGACTCAAGAAACTGCATTTCAGTCATTCACAGACAACCTCAGGGTGCATGGCATCATCGAAGAGGCCAAGATAGACATTGGTAGTCATCACACACATGTAGTTTCACCTGGTGACGAGGTTGAGATATCAAGGGAGGGTGGTCTGGCAAAACCAGATTTGGATCTGATAAACGAGGCAATATCTTCGGGTACAAAGGCAAAGGCCGGACTGATCGTAGTGGAGTCCAACGAGGTTCTAGTTTTCGAGGTGACATCCAGAGGAATCAGAGATGTTTCCAATTTCTCGATGAGAGGGGGAGGGAAGAGGGTATCCGACTCCGCTTCGGTCAGGAAGGCTTTCTTCGAGAATGTTGCCAATGAGGTAAGGATGGTCTTCAGAGACGAAATGCCACTGGTGATATGCGGTCCGGGGATGGCTAGGGAGCAGTTTGAGACCAATCTAAGGGAACTAGGATGCAAGAACACCATCTCCAACGCGGCTACCTCCATAGGCGGGAGGTCAGCGGCAAACGAGGTTCTCACAGAAGGCGCGGCTGATACGGTTCTGGGTGAGCACGCACTAGTCAGAGAGATTAGAGCAATCGAGGAGGCGCTCAGGAGAGTATCCGTGAGTGGAGCTGTTACTTACGGTATGGTACCAATATCGGAGGCAGCATCACAGGGAGCCGTCGAATCACTGATAATCGACGCCTCATTACTCAGAGGCGAGGATGAAACGTCCCGTGAGAAGTGGGAATCTATCTGCTCGGAGATAAAGTCTTCACGAGGGATCATAATACAGGCCTCAACGGATCACGATGCAGGACAGCAGTTACTTGGAATGGGCGGGGCTATTGCATTGCTAAGGTGGAAGCTAGACCACTAATCCTATCACTCGGCCTCCTCAGGTTTGGCTATGGAACAGGGAGTCAGGATGATAGCACTGGGAAATCCGGAGGGGAGCGATAAGGCCAGTCAGCTGCTTACAATAGCCTCTTCATTGGGATTAAAGTCCTCTATCATAACTTCGAATCCCGGTGAGAATTTCGAATCATTCAATCATGGCGCCATAGACTGGAAGGGGAAAATGGCCATGGCACATTGGGTAGTTAACTCGACGTCCATGATAACCGCTGGGCCATCTCCGGCAATGGCGTGGTCCGCCTCTATGACTTTCGCAGAACTAGAGGGTTGTAGGAATGTGATGATAGTGGATATGCCCTTGGACCCAGAATCAATCTCCATGGTATGGGGTCAGGTCTTAGAAAAGATGAGGCAAATACACGTTCTGTTCTTCACAAGTGACTCGCTAGATGCTATTTCTGAGCTTGAGGGGTTTGAGGGTTCCGACTTCTTGTCAATGGTGAGGGAGAAGACTCTGATCCCTCTGGTATGCGGTTACTCAGAAAGTGATAGTTGTGCTAGAGTGGCCCATGCGCTCGACACCATTCAGGCCCAATCCACGGGTGAATCGGAAGGTCTGAGGTGGCTTGCGGGCTTCCTCAAGGCACTTCCTCTTTCTGGCGCGGGAATAGAGGGCATTGGATCAGCCGCCTCATGGGAGTAAATTGTCCCCAGACGCACATTAGGCCATATTGGCAGAAACCCCTTTTGAAGGGGCATCCTTTCGGCCGGACCCGCGAGGGAACAAGTATGCCACTCAAATTAGGTCCGGCAGGAGTTCCCCTCTCTTGCAAAGGGAGGACAATCGTAGAAGGGATGGATGACATTACCGCATTGGGCTTGGAGGCAATGGAGATCCAGACCGTAAGGCCGGTCCAGCCCAAGCACTTCGATCAGTACTGGCAGGCCGGCATACTTTCTTGGGACTCCGGAATCGAAATGAACCTACACGGCCCTTACTATGCGGAACTTCTTGGAAAGAGAAGGGAGAGGAATCGATCCCTGGCCAAGATGGAGGCATCGATGCAAGCTGGGAAGATAATCAATGCTAGGCACCTCGTATATCACGTAGGGCCATACGGCGAGTATGATCCGGGAACCGAGGCCAACGAACAGGTAGCAAATATTTTCTCAGGCATTGTGGAAAGAGTCGGGGAGATATGGGGCGAACAAGATGAGGATGCTTACACCGCGTTCCCATGGATATCTGAACAAGAGCCATCATTAGTTGGGATAGAGACATCTGGTAGGCAGGAGCTTTGGGGCACGGTGGAAGAGGTTCTAGAAGTATGCAATCACGTAGAAGGAACAGTCCCAGTCCTCAATATTGGACATATCCATGCCAGGGGCCATGGATCCATGAGGACCAGTGAGGACTATGCTGAGCTTTTCGACATGGTCAGGGAGAATTACGGAGGTAGCAAGTTCTACTGCCACTTCGCGGGAATTGAGCACAGAATGGGAAATGCACTTCACTACACCCAGATTAAGAAATCAGATCTCAAATTCGAACCGTTCGCAGAATTTCTGGCCGAAGAAGGTGATTGGATGGATATTACCATAATTTCAGACTCTCCTCTTCTTGAGCATGACGCGATGTACATGATGCAGCACTATGACAAAGCAAGACAGAGGCTCATGGAGATCAGGGCAAGAGATGAGAGAAGAATCAAGCTCGCAAAGGAGAGTGGACTGACCCCCGAAGAGCTAGAGCTTCTAGAGCAAGAGGCCGCTGATGCAAGAAGAAGAGAGGAAAGCGAAGATTCGAATCCTGCCAAGGCTACTGCCAAGGCAACGTCCAAGATGATGTCCTTTGACACCACTGAAGACGACGACGATCTGTTCTAGAAAAGCTTCTGCTGTGTACTCGTAGAACTCATGACCTTCCTCTTCCTAGGTCTTCTTCGGCTTCCATGGGTCTCCAGAACTTGCTTGCTTATCAGTCGGGCCTCCTCTCCTCTTCTGGCCGAGTAGCTCCTGCTAACCCCGGACTTCCTGCTTTCAACCTCATCGACTACTGGGGAGGGATAAGAATCTCCGATGACGCATGCTAAAGATTCTTGAAGCTCCAATGGCATCTTCCATGGCTCATGAATAAATTTAGTCGGGACCATAGAAAGCTCTGGAACCCATTTCCTAATATAGTCCCCTCCGGGGTCTTGATCTCTTCCCTGTTTTGTCATGGAGTATGCCCTGATTGTGTTTATCCCTGTAGTTCCTGACTGCATCCCTATCTGTGACCAATGTATCCCTGGCTCATAGTCGATAAACTGCCTAGCTAGGTACGATCCAGTCTCCCTCCAAGGTAGCCACAAATTGTATGAAGCCGCCGACATAATCATAGCTCTCATTCTGAAGTTTATCCAACCTGTAGAAGTCAATTGCCTCATGCAGGCATCTAAGAAAGGCCACCCAGTCTCACCAGACTTCCACCTTGCGAACTTTTCGATATCCAGTTCCCTATTCATGTTACGGTCTATAACGGGATTTTGTGCTACCATATCCAGGTCAGATTTCATCTCCATTTTTTGGATAAAGTGACATCTCCATGCTAGTCTCCTCCTAAACGACGAGAGACTTTTGATCCAGTCTCCATGCCCCTCAACTTGGGATTTATTTTTCCTAATCCAATCGATTCTCTCATTAGTTTTCTGGACAGCTCTCCTCATTGAGAGGGAGCCAGAAGAGAAGTATGGGGACAACCCTGAGCCATGCTTGAGGGAAAGAACAGGACTAGAAATGGCCCATCTGTAATCTTTGCCATCTCTTTCTAGGAATGAATCTAGCCTGTCAATCGCTGCTCCTTCCCCTGGTTCAGGCTTGTATGATAACTCTCTCGGAGTGAAACCAATATCCTCCAATGACGGTACTGGACCACCAAAGGGAATGCTCTCCTTGAATATCGGAGGTGAACTCAATGGATCACGCATTCTCTTGTCCCTCTCTCTCTTCCAACCATCTCTATTTCCTAGTCTCCTGACGACTCCGTTGTTGGGGTATTCGATCCACTTAATGCCCCTAGATTTACAAAAATTAGACACACTAATATCCCTAGAATATGACCACGAGTTTCCAGTTTCCTCATGCGAGAGAAGCCTCTCTATGCCATGCTCCATATGTATTCTCTCCAGTACTTTCGCAGCATCTCCCAATCCGTAGTGCAAGAATGCCCCCGAATCATTGAGGGTTCTGGATAGGTCAGCTGCACAATCAAGCTCCCACTGGATGTGAATAGGGTCCGTGTCGTCCTGCTCAAGCCTCTCAGTTTCTAGAACATACAAGCAGATTACTGGCCTTCCGGAAAGTGAGGCACTGAGTAAGGGGACATGGTCCCTCGACCGCAAGTCTCTCTTGAACCAGACTACGTCCACGGGCATGTAGGGGCAATAGATAGTACAAGTATAAATCCCAGTTTCAAATCAATTCGAATTGAAAAATCATGTTTGAATACTGGATTTAAATCGAATAAGATTCTCCTTCCTGCTCAGTTTCCTATCTACAATGGGAAAGGGGTAGTCTTCCCCAATCATACAGTTCGATGTTCTCTGAACAGAAACTGGGGCTAGGTGCGGCTCAAAAATATATTTAGATGGATAGGATCGAAGTTCTGGGACCCAATATCTGACGAATTCTGCGTTCACAGTTTCCACGTTCAGACTGGACTTGGAATCAGGACATGGGTTGTATATCCGATAGTATGGCATGGAGAACGGGGCCACTCCCGCGAGCCATAGCCAATTTCCATTATTCAGCGCCCAGTCGCTGTCGATAAGCTTCCTCTCGAACACGTCTCTTCCATGGGTCCAGTTCTGCCACAACTGCCCTCTAGTCAGGAAGCACGATACTGCATGTCTGCCCAAATGGTGCATCCATCCGGTCTTATCCAGTTGCCTCATCATAGCATCAATGTACGGGTATCCGGTATTCCCAGTCTCCCATGCTGATATTTTCTCCATATCGTATTGATCCCATTCCACTTCAATGCAACTCTCATTTCCAACGTCACTATCCCAGTTCTCTACTGATCTGGAAAGCAGGTAGAACATCTCTCTGAACATCATCTGCCCGTGCAATGACTCAGGAGGCTTTGTGTGGCCTCCCATCAAATAGGATTTCTCACATTCCTTCCACAGCATTCTGACAGACAGGCACCCACTACTCAGGTAGGGGGACAGTCCAGTCGTGCTGGGCTCCCTAGGGTCATGTTTTGAATTTGTAGATACAGTCTTTGGCTTCCTAAAGTCATTGACAAATTGTACCCTATCTGTGACTTTGTTCCTGAGTCTTTCCAATGCTTCTGTTTCCCCTCCAGTGAAGTATTGGGTGTCATTCTCCCGGTCTGGATAAATCGTCATGACGGATCTTTCCAGATCAGATATTTCCATGACACTTCCTGATAAGTTTGCTGTGTTCATGGAATTAGAGCTATTTGGAACTGGCAGGGGGTCTCCCACCTCATAGAAACCTAGTGAGTTTACATCGAGGTGCCTTCTGAAGATTATTTCCATGTCCTTCATCGATT
>CAXHFM010000044.1:0-9141 GCA_964016345.1 uncultured Candidatus Poseidoniales archaeon
AGATGCACGTAAGTCTCGTGGGCTCGGAGATGTGTATAAGAGACAGATTGTTCCCATTAATGTCCCCCCTCTTAGACGATAAGGCCAATGCTACGAAAAATGGTATTAAAAGTAGGAAAATCCATGATTGGTAGACTACTTCTCCGGATGAGATTATAAAATAAAACGATAGTGCAAACAGGACAAGAGAGACTACCCAACCGACCCATTGAATAACTCCACTCATAGTACTCTGTCTGGGTTCGGATTAATCAGTCAACCTCTTGTACCTCGGATTTTTACCTATATTCATGGGAGATAGTTGGGTAATGTTTCGTTGCCAATGTGGTAGGAATTTTGGATCTAGGGCTAACTCAAATGCCAATTGTCCGAGATGTAATAGAAAGACATCACTGACAACTATCAAATCCTTCTCTTCATCTTCCGAGTTAAGGGATGCGGTGTCCGAAGCAAATGTTCCCAAGGAGATTATCAGGGAGTTGTCATCTAGATTGGCATCATATGAGAAATCTAAAAGCTCCAATGAGAGATATAGCAGTGACGATATACAAAAAATTTTGTCACTTGCAAAACTCCCCGATGATTCTATCACTCTCAGTTCAGTAAATGAATCAATGGTCTCATTAAACCTCAATAAAATAACTGCAGAGAGGTTGATGGAACTTCTAGAAACATCTTCTATGGTTATTAGAAATCCAAATAACTCTTGGTCGATTCTCCAGTAACGTTCATTCAAGAGATGCCTTGGGAACCCTCAGGGGCCCGTGGGTTAGTCTGGTCTATGCTAGATGCTTTGGGAGCATTTGACCCTGGTTCGAATCCAGGCGGGCCCACCATCATTACAGCTTGCGAAGTGCCTCTATATCGAATATTGATACTGCATTATCGATTGCATCCGCAATGCTGAACCACATTGCCTCCTCAATCTCATCTTCCTTGGGAGTAATGTCTTTATGATCGAAATCTGCATGACACTTGTAAGTAAATGAAATCCAATTTATGCCATCATCTGTAAAAATTTCCTCACGTATATATGCGCCGTCATCAATCCCAAAAGATTCCCCAGTTTCACCCCTTGGGTCTTCAATAATGATATCAACACCAAGCTCCTCTTTGGCTTCCCGTATTGCCGCCTCTCGAGGGTGCTCGCCATAATCTACGAAGCCTCCCGGCAGAGTCCAACATCCGGTGAAAAATCCTCTTGATACCTTCGCCATCAAAACCTCCCTTTCCGAATTTAAAATTAGTACCTTACTGACCACTCTGTGTATAGTTCTGTATACAGATTCTCTCGCAACTGGGTCAACCGCATTATCACTAATCACAGAATCCTTCCATGCCCATTCACCCGGCCATTCTATTAACGGCTTCCCGTGTATCACAACGTGGTCCTCCTGAGCAAGTCTAAACCTGTTAGTACGAATCTCTTCCCAAGCAATCCCAAAACTTTCTAGCTCATCAGCAGAAGGTAAGCGTATCAGTTTTGAGTCTGAATCATGATTTATTCTTCCCATCTGGGGGATCGCCGGCCCACTACCATCACTGTACACCAACAGCAATTTACCATCCGACTCTAGGTAAACATGCTTGCCCATTGATACACCCATTTAACTTACCAATAGTTCACTTACAGCGTCTCTTTCTTCCAGAAGGACTGCGATATTCTCATCGATCTTTGACCGTGCAAATGAGTCTACAGGAAGGTCCTCAACTACGATTATATCGCCATTTTCACATCTGCAGGGGAAACTAAAAACTATTCCTTTGGGAACACCATACCAGCCCTCTGAAGGTATGGCCATAGATACTATTCGTCCGTTAGATCCTTGCCACCAATCCCTCATGTGGTCTATAGCGGCGGAGGCAGCGGAAGCCGCAGAAGAAGCCCCCCTGGCTAAAATGATAGCTTTTCCACGATTAGAAACAGTATCAATGAACTGTCCTTGTAACCAATTTCCATCAACGAGGTCAGTTAAGGGTACACCCTTGACAGTGGCGAAACGAGGGTCCGGATACATTGTATTGGCGTGATTGCCCCAAATGAATACATCCCTAATGTCTGAAGGAGTAACTCCGGCCTTTTCCGCTATTTGCCCCACGGCTCTATTCTGATCTAGCCGAGTCATTGCAGTGAATTGACGAGAAGGTATACTCGGTGCATTAGCACAAGTTATCAACGCATTAGTATTACACGGGTTGCCGACCGTAATCACCTTCACACTCTGAGAAGCCACTGATTCTATCGCCTTGCCCTGTCCTACAAAAATTGGGCCATTTGCTGCTACTAGATCCGATCTGTCCATGTCCTTAGTTCTGGGCATTGAACCAACTAGGAATATTACATCTGCCTCTTGGAATGCGATATTTGGATCATCTGTGCCTATTATTCCATGGATAAGAGGGAATGCAGAGTCATTCAGCTCCATCATCACTCCTTCCAAACGTTGCATACCGGGCGGTATCTCTAGAAGCTGCAGGTTAACTGGCTGAGTCGGCCCGAAACAATCACCAGACGCTATGCGCCATAACAGAGCATAACCAATGTTTCCAGCGGCTCCTGTAACAGCAACCCGGATTGGTTCATTCATGTTTCCTTTCGTAATACTAATGCCTGTATTATTAGTAGAATCAGTGGACACTATCTCTCCTCGTGTTGGCCGTAGTGATTGGAGTATTAGCACTTTGCGACAGAACATTCAGTATGCTAGTCCCGGATATCGCCTTAGGACAATGAGATTAGAGAGCCGACGGTTTCAATAAGCGCCAACATCTCGGCAGAATAATCATGGTCTTAGACCTACGAGTGATAATATGCGACTAGGTGTTCTCAAAGAGCCAGAAGGAGAGATGAGGGTAGCTTTAGTGCCCAACTCTGTTCTCAAATTATCTAAGTCCGGATTTGAAGTGTTCATAGAGAAAGATGCTGGAATAAATGCAAACCACTCTAACGAAGAGTATGGAGGAAGAGGTGGCAAAATATGCCCAAGGGAGGACGTATTATCATGTCAAACGATAGTATCCATCCAGACTCCCGATTTGTCAGAGATTCCCGAAGGAACCGTAGTTATTTGCGTTGCTGATCCATTCAGAAATCCAGACACTGTAAGGCGAGCCGTATCTTCCGGCATCACACTGATCAGTATGGATATGATACCAAGAAGGCTATCCAGAGCTCAATCGATGGATGTAAACTCCAGCCAAGACAATTTATCTGGATATAAAGCGGTGCTGATGGGTGCGGCGGAAGTCCCAAAGGCAATACCTATGATGACTACTAGCGCTGGTACTGTTAAGCCAGCTAAATTTGTGATCATGGGTAGCGGAGTTGCAGGACTTCAGGCCATAGCAACCGCTAAGCGAATTGGAGCAATAGTGTATGCTTCTGATGTCAGAAAATCCGCGGCCGAACAGATAGAATCTGTAGGGGGGAGATTTATCGAGGTTGAGGGTATGGATGATTTCGAAGACGATTCTGGATATGCTAAGCCCCTCACGCCAGAGTTTATTCAGAAAGTAAATGATACGGTATGTGAAGTGGCCAGTGATGCTGATGTCATAGTTACTACAGCTAGGATCTTCGGCAGACCCGCACCCATCACGATTCCAGAAACCGCTGTACGTTCTTTCAAGAAAGGATCGGTAATAGTCGACATGAATGCTGACGTCGGCGGAAATTGTGAGCTGACTGCACCCGGCGAAACAGTCGTCAGACATGGAGTAAAAATTATTGGAATTAAGAATCTTGCTGGGACAATACCCTCATCAGCTAGCATGCTTTACTCAAATAACATTACTAATTTTGTTATATCAATATCCGGGGATGACGGACTGATTTTGGATTCTGATGACGATATTCTAGTGGGCCCATCAGAAGATTCAGACTTCTTTGTTGAAGGCATGGGTGGCGTTTTGATATGCAGTTCAGGAAAGTTGCATAAAAATCAAACCAGATTAGGGGGAATTTTGTAGTGTCACTAACACTAACCGCGCTGATTGGAAGTATAACCGTATTCGTACTAGCCATTTTTCTGGGCTTTGAACTGATCAGCAAGGTCCCCCCAACTTTGCATACTCCCCTAATGTCTGGCGCCAATGCTATCTCCGGCATCACCATTGTAGGTGCGCTTATACTTTCCAATGAGAGTTTTAGTGGAATGGATACTTCACTAGCCGCCATTCTGGCTTTCCTAGCTTTAGTAATGGCAACAATAAATGTTGTCGGAGGTTTCATGGTCACAAATAGGATGCTTGAGATGATTGCCGGTAAAAAGAGAAGAGGTGGCAACTAATGGTCGATCCAGTAATCTGGGACGTTGGATACCTATTGTCTGCATCAATGTTTATTGTAGGGATAAAGAGGCTTTCTAGCCCCAGAACCGCACCTTCTGGTAATAGACTAGGTGCACAGGGGATGCTACTCGCAGTACTTGTCACTCTCCTGAAACTTCAATCCGAAGGAATAATTGGTTGGGAACTCATTGTAGGGGGTCTCGCTGTTGGCTCTTTGATAGGCTACCTAATGGCTACACGTGTCGAGATGACAGGGATGCCCGAACTAGTAGCCCTGTTCAATGGGTTTGGGGGAGCTGCCTCTGCTCTTGTTGGATTGTCTGAGGTATTAAAGAGGATATCCGATGGAGTCCCAGAACCAGGCGTGGAGCTATATGCAATCTGGATCGCAATTGGACTTTCGGCCCTAGTTGGATGGATAACTCTCTCCGGAAGTCTAGTCGCTATGATGAAGTTAAAGGGTGGATTCTATGTCCCTTTTAGCAAGAAAGACGACAGGGGAAGAAAAAAATGGATCTCATTTCCTACATGGGGCCCTTCTTGGCTAAATTATGTCAAGGTTCTGTTATTATTGTCTTCTATAGGACTCATTGCCATGACTATACAGGAGCCAAATGAAAAGACTTGGATCTACTCATTGGTTGCGACATCTACCTTACTTGGAATTCTGTTCGTGTTGCCTATTGGTGGTGCAGATATGCCAGTTGTGGTGAGCCTCTTGAACTCATTATCAGGCATAGCCGCGGCATTCACCGGTTTTGTAATTGGCAATAATGTACTAATCATAGCAGGTTCTATGGTTGGAGCGGCTGGACTTATTCTGACCTTCATAATGTGCAAGGCCATGAACAGGGAACTCTATGATGTTCTCTTCAAAGCATTTGGTGGTTCTGGGGAGAGGGACGAATTGACAAGGACAAAGGTTGGAAGTGATCCAGAAGAAGTTGCAATGGTGCTTGACGGTGCTCAGAAAGTCATCGTTGTTCCAGGATATGGCATGGCAGTTAGTCAGAGTCAACACGCAGTAAAGGAATTTGCAGACTTGATGGAATCAATGGACTGTGAGGTACTCTATGCTATCCATCCAGTAGCAGGAAGGATGCCTGGGCACATGAATGTCCTGTTAGCAGAGGCAAATGTTCCTTATGAAAAACTAATAGAAATGGATGAAATTAATTCTGAATTCCCTGACTGCGATGTAGCCATTGTGATAGGTGCTAATGATACAACCAATCCTGCCTCCAGATCTGGAGAGGGCCCTCTAGGAGGAATGCCTATACTAGACGTCGATAAATCATCAGTGGTTGTCATCATCAAGAGAAGCCTTTCAGTAGGGTACGCAGGTGTGGACAATGATTTGTTTTACATGGACAAAACTATGATGCTATTCGGTGATGGGAAGAAAATGATGAACCAGCTGAATACAGCGGTAAAAGAACTATAACTGGTGGACATCAACATGACTCCGGACAATGGTTATGTGTCGCATGCTCCGGATAATAACGTGGGCGTGCGCACGGTCTCTGGCCTCAGGAGGTTGTTTACGATCCTCCTGGTGCTATCTATAATGTCAATACCTGCCATGGGAATGAGCTCTGGTCCGGGCTATGAGAACTCTGATGGCGATCCCACAGTGAAATATGGGTGCTCATGCCACAATAACGGAGCAGCATCTACTAGAGCTGTGGTCATGGTTACCGGAGTCCCGGTCATGTATGAGTTAGATCAATCCTATGACATGACTATCAAGGTAGCAGACTCACTAACTCTTTCTGGGGGTGATGGCAATAATGAGGGAGGATTCCTGATGACATCGGATGGCATTGGTGAATTCTCTTGGCCAGAAGGTGAGGATATTAGGGAAGCCGAGGGAGCGCCATCGGATATATCACATTCTGATACTGACTCCGATGGCATATGGCAGATTACTTGGACTGCCCCCTCAAATGATACAGGACATGTGCATTTCTGGGTAGCGGGTAATTCTGTTAATGGCGACGGAGCTCCTGGTGATGATGATTGGTGGAATGTCCTCTCTTTTACAATAAACTCGCCAGATACAATTGAATCTGGGGATTCGGGTGCTACTTTGGAGACTAGGACAGTTTCTGTAGGCGATTATGATACGCTTTTCCTAATAGAAGAATCAGATGCCCAGAGGGAGGCCGAAAGACAAGAGTCTTTGTCGAATAGAGTTTTCATACAAGGAAACCTATTCTTCTGGACCAGCCTTACGGCCCTTCTAGTGGGAGCATTAGTGCAGAGGGAGATTTTAGAAAGAAAGTATGATGATGGTCCTGAGTTCTTGGCCACCGAACTAGCATATCCACAAGCTCTCAGAAGGGCACTCATGAGTGTAGTATCATTTTTGATTGCCATTAGATGGGCTTCATCCGAGACTCCGATTTACTTCCCCCCTCCTGCTGTGGTGGAAGAGGGAACCAAGGTAACCGATCTAACCGCTTTCCTAACGGGATGCGCATTCTTAGCCAGTGCTCTTTTCGCTTACGGGGTGTATCGAACTGTTCTAGCGGCGAGAGTTTCCCCCGAAGTCAAGGATCGTCTATAGATGACAGAGAATGCCTCCCTTTCACCACCTAAACCCCTTTCAGATCATTTTCAAGATTTGTACTTTATAATTAGGTCAACTGTGATTCTAGTAGCTATAATCTCCATATTTTTGTCTCTTGTTACTACTGTCATATTGACAGAATGGACACACTCATTTACTTTCAATGATGAATTAAACATTCTAGCTATTTATTCTCCATTCGAATGGGTAGAGATAAAGTGGTCATTTTCAATATTGATGTCGATGACAATTGTAATTCCAATTTCATCATATATGTTGTTCAGATTTGCAAAACCAGGACTCTATCCTCACGAATACATGTGGCTGAGAACAGTATTTATCATCAATTCATTTACGCTCCCAGTGTTAATTTTCTTCATATGGTTTTGGTTTGTTCCCGAGATCGCAAATACTGCATCTTCGATGTCTGAGTTGGATAACGTAAGTCCCAGATATGATGTGGGGGAATTAACAAAATTCGCCATAGGGATTACCTGGGTAACCATTATTTGGGTAGTTTTGTTCAATTCACTATCCATAATAAGGTTCACAAACGGAGAAATTGGTTTTTATCACTGGGCAAGGCCAAGGCTGATTATAATATGTCTAGGCCTCCTGATTCTAACCTTGCCTTACACATTTGATGGGTTGAGAATATTTATTTCTGCCTCCACTATCCTTTCTTGTGATATTCTCTCTAAGCTTGTTCCATTAACCACTAATGACGGCTAATCAATCCATAATAACACTGCATTGAAAGCTCACGTATAGTACCGGTGCATGTGAAAATCCTCAGGGCTGTCCTTGCCTCGGTAATACTTACGGGGGGCATCTTCATTAATTTGAATCCTCATATAGTGGACTCTCATTATGGTTTTGAAGAATCTGATGAGTCCTCGGATCTTGTCGGTTTACAAATTGATGAAAGGTGGCTAGTCCTCAGGGTTTCGTTCCCCAACTCGCCACATTCTGAGTCTATCACGTCGTCTCTCCTCCAGGGCAACGGTTCAGCAGAGGAATATGTCCTACAACTTTCTGGTGGGTCCTCAACACTCCAAGTCACCGTCACAGACGATGTCTGGCTTTCCGAGTTTGCAGAATCATATTGGGGTGCTGACTCCCAAGATGAGAGGGATGTAGGAAATAATGGAATGGGGGTTGACAAATTAGTAGAGAACGCAGCTAAAAATTTACTATCTGGTATGGACTTATCAGAATGGGACTTGAATGGAGACGGCATTTTAGATAGGCTTCTATTATTGCATTCAGGAAATGCGCAGGAATCCGGAGGTCCTCCAGACTCGATATGGAGCCATTTCTCTACACTGACATCACCGATTGAAATAGGCGAGTGGGAGATTAAGCACTACACCATTTCATCCATAGAATCGGGTTTGGGGACCCTTGTCCACGAAATGATTCATCAGATGGGCGCATATGACCTGTACGATGTTAATTCTGACCTTCCTTCCAGAACCTGGAACGGATTAGGAGACTGGGACATAATGGCTAGCGGAAATTGGAATGGTAATGCTATGATGCCCGCGATGCCAGGAGGAGCAACACTTGTGACTATCAATGGACTAGGTATTGAATCAGTCAATCCAGAAACGAGTCAAAATATTACTCTATATCCAATGAGCTCTGTACAAAACAACACTAGAGTTGTTTCCATAGATACTGCGCCCGGTGAGTCTGTGCTTATTACTTATAGAGCAGATAATGGATTTGACTCGGCCCTTCCCGGCGCTGGACTGATTGTAGAATATCTAGACAGGAACAACGGAAATATAGATGACAATACAGTCAACAGGGATCCAAAAAATCCTTGGGTAATGATAATAGAAGCAGACGGTGACCAAGCTCTACTAAGAAATCGTGACAGTGGCAGTAGTGGAGATGCATTTCAGACTGGTGACTCTTTTGGTTCTGAAGGTCACTTGATCAGAGACAACAGAGGTAGATTAGTCCCATGGTATGTTTCAATTACCAATATCGGACAGGCAAACGCATCTTTGGAGATCTTTCCAAACAATGAATTCACAGACAGAATCCTTACACCTAGATCCCCGATACAATTAATCCAAGGGGAGAGTGCCTACGCGTCGGTAAGTACACAATTACCGTGTACTCTAGTAATCAATACCAGCAACGATTTAACGACTCCCCAATCTATTGAAATCGATATACCCGCCGGTAACACAACTATTCCAATTCTCCGTTATTCAGATATGAATCTGTCTCTTATACACATCTCCGAGCCCACGAGACTTACGTGC
>CAXHFM010000045.1:0-9097 GCA_964016345.1 uncultured Candidatus Poseidoniales archaeon
ATATCCATCTTCATCCCCAAATCCTGACTCCACTCGCTCGATGAAATCGACTGAGAGTAACCGGCCTTGGGAGTGTCTTCTAGCATATCCTCGATGCTCCCAATATCAGTCATGGCTTCCATGAAAGTCTCCGCAGTAGCCATGTAAATACAGTCACCTAATAATTCAGAAGTGGCATTTTCTTCGTAATTGGCGGCGTTCTCATCCATACATCCTAGTATATCATCAACCAGTTCTTCGGTGATGCATCCCGAGAGAGAGGTCGCGATTAGCAACAAGCTGGCAATAATAACATTCATTCTAGTCATGTTACTAATACGGCAGACCCGAGCTTATGAACGATGTGGCGACACTAGAGAAGATTATGGTGCAGGGGACAGGATTTGAACCTGCGAAGCACTACGCACTGGGACCTAAACCCAGCCCCTTTGACCACTCGGGTACCCCTGCTTGGCCTCTTGGGGTCAATCATCAGTCAAGAACTCAACGTTTGGAGGGCCAACCATCGAATAGGGTCTTAACCCCCATTTGCGACGGTAACATGTGGCACGTATAGGGGTAATCGGGCTGGGCAACTGGGGCACAGCCCTAGCTAAGGTGTGGTGCGAAGACGGCCACAACGTCCTAGGGTGGACGATAGAGCAGGAGGTTTACGAGACTCTGATGACCGATTCGGTGAATAAAAAGTACTTGGATGGATATGAAATTCCAGACCTGCAAGTCACAATGGAGCTTTCTGACGTAGTAGAGTCTTGTGAGATACTGGTACTCTCCCTGCCTAGTGGGGTCATTCTGGATATTGTTGATAGAATAGTTCCAAATCTGAGACCTTCTCATGTCCTACTTGACCTTGCAAAGGGACTTGCTCCTGTGGAGGAAGGTGGATCGGGACTAATATCTGACTCGATCGAGAAGCGTCTCCAAGTGGCAGGTAAATCGAACCCAGTTATCGTGATGACTGGTCCCACAATCGCACCTGAAGTAGCTAGGGGGGTCATCACTACAGCTCTTGTTGCGTGTCATGATCGAAGCGTGGCTGAGAGGATATCAGAGAGATTATGCACCGAGACTCTCTTCTTGGTGGCCGCGGATGATCCGAATGGTGCCGAGCTCTGGGGGGCGTACAAGAACTGTGTCGCTCTTGCATGTGGGCTGGTGGATGGATTGAAGGGAACTATAGGAGGGGACAATCTCAAAGCGGCTTTGGTATTGAGGGGATTCAGTGAGGGGATTTCTCTTCTTGGTGCCATGGGGGCGTCCTCATCCACTGCCTTTGGTCCAGCTGGACTTGGTGACCTGTATGTGACCGCTACCAGTCCGAGGAGCAGGAATAGGACACTTGGGGAGAAGCTTGGATCTGGCAAGAGCCTTGATCAATCGTTGGAAGAGATGCATATGGTGGCAGAAGGAGTGAGGGCCACTAGGATGTTCCTCGCCAGAGCCCCGAAGCTTGGGGTCGAGACCCCATTCATTGAGTCACTGGGAGAGCTGTTAGACGGAGACATTCCGGCATACGAGGCTGTGAAAAGAATGGTGGAATACTGAATTTATTCAGAATAGGTTGATTTGCCAAATCACCTCCGAGTATCGATTACGGTGTCCTTAGAAGACCTGACAGAAT
The DNA here is from genome assembly GCA_964016345.1 of uncultured Candidatus Poseidoniales archaeon. Classification (GTDB taxonomy): domain Archaea; phylum Thermoplasmatota; class Poseidoniia; order Poseidoniales; family Thalassarchaeaceae; genus MGIIb-O5. The sequence goes on from CAXHFM010000045.1 coordinate 1,622, forward strand.
TTGAGAGTCGCCTTATCAGGTGGATTTCATCCTCTGATTTTGTGGCGATCCCATGGTCGACCAGGAGGGCGGCTGAAGCGTTCAAGGTTGAGGAGGAGGAGGTTTACCAAGCTCTGGCGTCACTTACTGCGAAGGTCCCGGAGAATATCCAGATTTTCTATGAGGATGGTGCAATAAGGATTGTTGCGGATTCCTAATATTATCCCATACCACGATTGAATAAGTTTCACTTTTCGGAGAGATTGTCCGCCTCGTTGGCACTGCTAAAGATTCCAAGGAAAACTTCGGACCATGAGGGGATTCTGAGGTCGTCTTCCTCATTGAAGAAAGACCTTGCATATATCGAAAGGAAGTCAATGATTAGTACCACTAGGAAGATTATCAGAAGATATGCTACGACCTTGTCGTACTGTAGGAACCTCAGATACAAGTCGATGTAATAACCAATTCCTCCTGCACCTACGATGCCAATAATTGTCCCGGATCTGAAGTTGTACTCGAAAAGAAAGATTGAGTGGGAGATGAGGTCGTTTGCTGATTCGGGCACTACCACATTCAGGGCTGTCTCATACTTGTTCAAACCCATTGCTTGAGCTGCTTCCAAGGGAGTCTTGTTGAGCCCCTCTATTGCCTCATACCAAAGTTTGCCCAAGTATCCCACAGTATACACAGTCATTGCAAGAACTCCTGAAAGTGGCCCCATGCCAATTAGAATAACGAAGAATATGGCCCAGATAAGACTAGGTAAGCTCCTAAATGCGGATAGAATAAATCTTGTCGAGTAGGATAGCCATCTCGGACTGAGGTTTCGAGCGGCTGCCAGGGATAGTGGCAAAGACAGCGCCATCCCGAACACAGTGGCTACAAACGCTATTTTGATTGTCTCTATGACTCCTATCCATGCGGTAGAGCAGGTGAACTCAAAGGGATACCTGGCAGTACATACTGGGTACACTTGTGGCTCGAGAACACTCCAGTCAGGGGGCCATAGTGATTGATAAAAGAAGTTTTTCAGATTGCTGAAGCCTCCTGACAGTCTTCCCCAATCACTCACCATTCCATTCAGAACTAGGAAGGCGAGTATTATTAGAATCATGAATGTGCTAGCTATAAATTTACCATCAATCGCAGCCCTCATATGTTCACCTCCATGGCCTTCGTACCCTTGACGAATGGATTTATCCTACCATCGTCAATGACTAGTAGCTTATCCGCCATCATCTTGGCTCTGGATATATCGTGCTCAACAACAATCAACGCGGCTTTACTTTCCCTCACATAATTGGTGACCGCCTGCAAAACGGAGGTCAGTGTCTCCTCGTCCAACTCACTAAGGAATTCATCAGCGAGAATCAGCTTTGGCCTCTGAGCCAGAGTTCGTGCTGTTGCCACTCTCCTCTGTTGGCCTCCGGATAGTCTTCTGATTGGTTCAGTAGATTTCTCACTGAGTCCCATGATGTCGATCGCATCAGTAGATCTTTGCTGTCTCTCCTTCCTGGATTCAACTCCCGCACGAGCACCCAGTTCCACGTTGTGCCTTACACTGGAATGCCTGACTAGGCCCAATTTCTGTGGTATGTACCCGAGATGGCCCCGGGGAGGGGCCTCTGGCAGTGTAGTCCCACATACTTCTAACTGGCCGGATATGGGACTAACTAGGCCAGCGATTGTTCTTAATAGCGTAGATTTTCCTATTCCTGACGGTCCAGCGATTGCTACTATCTCTCCTGGAAAAACCTCTAGATTGGGAATATTGACGAGCGATGCCGAGGAGTCATAGCCTATTGCTACATCCTTCAAAACCAATAATGGTTCAATCAAATCGACATCTGTTCTCATTACTGCCCCCTCATACAGGTTTAGGCGCTCCTAAACCCATATATGGTATTGATGGATTTGAGATTGTGAGACCTATTCTGATTCGACATTCGTAAGGTAGCTTTCAAGAGCCTCGAAAGCTCCAGGTACAGACATCAAATTATCTGAGAGTTGTCCCAAGTGTCCCTGGGAAGTAGCTCTAGCCACCCCCGAACCGTCAAGGACATTCTTCAATATCTCATCTCCACAGCTCTCCTTGGGTATTTCATAGAGTACCTTGTGCACTGAAATATCATAGCATCCAGTGTATGTTCCCATTCCAGGTCGAGAGTAGTTTTCAAGATACATATCGTAATTCATATCAATTAGGGCATTAATTATCGAGGCCCTACTTCTAGTGTCAAGTATTTCTGGGTTGTACATGACAGAGGTAGTAGGGATTATTCCCATTCCTCCAACAGAGGTGTAGTTATCTATTCCCAAGCACCAATCTGCATTACCTCCCGAGGCATCAATACAGTGCTCATCAATGAAATTCTCACTAACAAACGCAATCTGTCCGTAGTCTTCGGAAATACACCTGATTGCTCCTGATTCACTGTAGTATGATTCATCAGAGGAGGGGATGGACGAGTTTTCACTGAAGTGTGACCTAACTAGATTCTCCAGGCCATCGGATTCAGAGTCTTCGAGCACAACCAAATATCCATTACTGATCATATGAGACAGTGGCGCAATCAAACTACTGTAGGGGTCGATTCCTGTGTGGCATGAGGCCATGCCTGAGATAAGATCGGAAGGATTAGTCGATTCATCATCATCTGTAGCGTATGTGGCTAGTTCACTATCTGAAAGAGCCCATCCGGAAACCTGTGAGGAGAGTTTTTGATCATCGTTCTGTATTGCGGCAAGTACTGCTAGTCCACTCATTTTCCAACCAATTACTGATGCCATGTGCCCCATGAATGCCAAGTGTGCGTCTCCTGTTTCCAGTGAGCTTATGGCCTCCAAATCTGATTCGACATGGCGTATAGAGACATTCACTCCTAGCTCACTACTGAGGAAGTTCGCTAGAAGAGACGGATCTCTATCAGTCCCATTAGAAGTCTCCGAGGTTTGGAAAGCTATCCTTACTTCCTCCAGAGAAATAGTGATCTCTTCTCCATCCTCGTCGTCTACGTAGTAAGCTGAAATGCCAGGAATACTGGATACAAAGGAGGAATATATGCCCAAATGATCATCTGAGTTTGTCTCAACTACGCCCTTGGTTCCGAACGTGTTGAATAGGACATCTGAGGAATCTTGCTCTTCTCCTAAGGACATTAGCAGGTTCATGACATCACTGATACTTTCGTTCTGGAGATAGTCTGGATTATACACGAAAACATCACTAGGGGCCTTAGCGAAAGACGGTAATGCGACATACCTGCTATTCTCCAGACACCAGTCCTCCCTCTGATCTGTTTCTTCCGCGGGACAGTGATCAGAGATCGTATTATCCTTGACGAATGCAATCTCTCCTGCGCCTTCGGAAAGACACTTCAATGCCCCTGACAAACCATAGTAAGGAGTTCCCGGGTCGGGAATGGATGAGTCCTCGGAGAAGAATCCATGAATAGTCCCTCTTAGAGATTCAATATCATTTGGGTCACCGAGAACGTTAGCATATCCTAGTCCCAATAGGAATCCCATTGGAAGCATCATGCCGACTGATTCCAACCATCCTGTATGACAAGAGGTCTTGCCCTCCATCAGTGAGAAGGGGTTAGTAAGTGGGTCTGAATCCGAATGCGCGATAGCCATATCACTATCGTCCAGAACCCATGCATGGGCATTGTAGTAAGCCCTCCCGTCAGACTTCTGATCGGCGGCTAGTGCCTCTAAACCATATTGATTCCAGCCAATCCAAGCATTGCCACTGTCCATGTAAGCTATATCGACATTGCCGAATCTGAGTGCCTCCAACATAGCTACCTTTGAATCTACAGTATAGATAGAAACGTCAAAATTCGTATTCTGGGAGATGTGATCGGCTAGTATTTGTGGGCTCGTACCCGATTCCAGCATATCGGCTGATACTTCGTAAGCGATTACTAGAGGAGTTCTTTTCTGGTCTCCTTCTTCGTCTCCGATACACCCTGAAATAACGCAAGATAAGAGAAGAATTGAGATTGTAGATGCTAGTATCTTAGTTCTCAATAGGCTTATTGAGAGGCACCCATGTGTTGTCATGAAGATCGCTGGAAACAGGGGTATATGGACCCTTTCAGACCTAGCTATCACCTGGTTTATTGGTGTTGACGGGAGGCGTTCCGAACTGCGGATTCGAAATTGATGATTGGGTGTGTGTATGACGCTAATGCGCCTCCCGCCAACAAAAAGTTGTGTCTTCTGCAGCAGTCCTGCAGAGCCTTGGTTTCACTAAATAATCAGAGGATTTTCACTGGAGAGTTCCAATGTCATCGGCTGTTATGCCAAATGCGTCCCAAGCAGGCTGGAGGTACATGCGGACATGTGCCTCGTAATCTGCTGTTGAATCGCCATCATCACTTAGATCGAAGATGTCGACTATCTTGGATGCGCCGTAGTCGGCGTAGAATCCTGGCATACCGCTCTCTGGGAAGACTGAGGCGAATCCATCACAGATTTCCTCGGTCGTTCCTTCTGCATATACATAATGTCCAGCTCCCATGTTGTAGCAAACCATCTCGCCAGAACTTGGTGATTCGACCCAATCGAATCCATCACAGTGAGCTGCCTCAGCGGCGCCAATGTAAGCCATTCCATGGGTCTGGTTGTTGTAGCATGCGTCTGTGTAGTCAGCCACGTAAGCCTCTATCACCCTGAAGAATGCATGACCCTCTGCCTGATGCTTGTCGTAGTCTGCGGCGTCTTCAGCTGCTAGATCGTCAGTCATCTTTGATGCGTACCTGACTGAAGCCTGGGAGTAGACGATTACTACGTTTTTGAGTATCTCATCTCTAGCATCTACGAGTCCCTGCATGTCCTCGTTCTGCATAGCAGTGAGGCCCGCGTTCATTGCTGCTAAAGTCGCCACGTTTGTAGCCGCTGTACCGTCAGCGTCAGCAGTTCCGAAGTTGCCTGCCCTCTTATCAGCGGTCGCGTATGGGCCACATCCGTCGTAGTCTGCGTCTGCGTCATCTGGTCCGTGATAGAATGCCCATCCCTCGTCCCATGCGTGCTGAGCGTCGTCTGGACCCCAGTTTCCGGCTTCTGCCTTGATTATGGCGGCATTGAGCTCATGGATCGCGTATGCGGTCATGACGCCGTTCTGGATTCCCTTCTCTGTGGCTTGGTCCCTGACTGTGTCGGACTCGCCCGCGAATGGCCCGGTTCCCTCGATGGCGGCGGAAACGAAGTCGTTCCATGAGCCATCGGCACCGTAGTAATCGTCGTATGCGTGATTCTTACCAGAAGCATCTGCGAAGCCCATCAGGGTCCTGTAGGATCCGTCGGACTTCTCTGCATGCTCTCCGTTCTCATAGATGTCCTTGACACCGTCCCAGTCGTATGCTCCGGATAGGTCCTTGATGTCACAGACATCTCCCATCAGCATTCGATGGTTATCGACGTTGGAGGCGTAATCGTAGCCTCCGTCCGAGTCATCCAGGTCAACCGCTTCATCTCCACCTGTGCACCCAGCTAGGGCACTAAGCAGAAACATCATTGTCATCATTGTGCTTGTCATTTTTAGATTCATGTTAATCTCCTTGGTCGTCCCGAAATGGGTAGGGTATATGTAATTTAGGCTGCCCTAAATATTTGATTTGTTACGATAGAGTCATGTCTGATGGCCTTGCATGATACGTCTATGGGAGGCCTGACATCATCTCCGCTGATTGTCTTCCTAGTTGTAATATCAATAGCTTCTGTACCATTTAGCGGGATTGACCAGTCTCCGGATCTAATTGACGAGTCGATCAAGATGGAGCAGATAGGAGGCGGCGGGGGCAGTCTTGAGGAGCAATGTGGATCAATAACATTCGAGAATATGTTTGAATATTCTCGGGCCACCTTTGATATTATCATTAACGACGACTGGGAAACCGCAGATGTCCAGGCAGTGGCGTGGGTTAACAATACACTAGCCGATGAATTGAGAGTGACTATGGATGAGTTCATGCAATTATTAGATCCCAACAAAGGGGGAGATGGATGGTTCTCTACAGATGAGCGAGAATTCTTCAGAGCCTTGGCTAGTGAGTGTATTGAGCATACTCTCACTAGAATCGGGTTTAGGGATGGACCAGCACACAGAGGTGGCCTTGGTACCGACTGGAAGAACACTAGCTGGGAAGAGGATGGTGTAGTCATCGAGGAGTGGAATATAGTCCCGCCTCTCCACTCCCAAATCAGGGGATGCACATCGTCGATAGGGGGAGATTGTAACGAGGTCCCCGTCGTTCCGGATTCGAGTAGGAACTGCGACACCACTGTTTCACAGGATTTGGCCGTGGATGAATGTAGAGTTCAGCTATGGTTGAATGCCACTCTTTCGATAACTGGAGTGGATGACCACAGTAGATTCACTTTCTCATTGAATGCGTCGAATCTTTCTGGGGCCAGATTCGATTTCACCTTCCCTCAGATGGAGGACCTCCGTCTGGACATGTGGGACGAGTGCGAAGGCAGGGATGTAGGCTTGAATGAGTCAACGGCCGGTGGACAGGCACCTACTATCGGGGGATGTGTTGGAGACGGCTCATCGACATTTGATCTCATCAGTAACGATGATGGGAGTTTAACTCTCGAACTTAGTCCAAATGGCTACAGAGAAGACTGGCCGATGGGAGAGGACCTTTTCTTTGACTTCACCACTGAACCTATTCCTGAACCTGCCCCTCCCGTGTGGACGGAGGAATCCCCTGCTAATGGCACTTGGTTCCCAGTACCAAATTCTGGGGAAGTTTCTTGGGCTGGTTGGGATGATGGAGTATCCAGATGGTTCTATGATGAAGATGGTGTGTCTAATTTAGAAATATTATGTGTCGGCGAGCAGGATTTGAATTTCAGAGAGTCTCCTGACAGGTCACTGATGGCTACTGTTCCGGATACCGGAACAATTGAAGTCACCTGTGCTGCGAGGGACAGTGATGGTGAGACGACTGAAAATAGAACATGGCACATTGGAGTCCCATTCTCGTTATATTCAGAGTCTGATATTCTCACTGACCCCCATCAAATAACAATAGATGTCAATCCTGGTTGGCCAACTCTAGGCGTTGCTGTCCATCTAGTTCAAGGCTCCTCTTCACAGGAATTGGGAGTCATGGATATTGTTTCATCGGGTACCGTATCGATCCAGGGTAGCTCCTCAAATATGCAGCCTGGGGGAGTGGATGTACGAGTTTTGGTTTCTGGAGAAGGGGTTTTCAACATGGAGAATACTTACTCACTAGGGCTACTCAAGGAAAGTTCTCCTCCATTGATTTCTATTTTGGACTCTGTTTGGGATGGTTCCAAATGGTCCATGCAAGGCCAGTACAGTGATCCTGATGGAGAGTCGGTCTCGTTCACGATGAGAATTGATGGTACCACCGCTGGTTCAGTTAGTGTCTCGGGAAACACCTGGTCTACACCTCTGATTGACTTCTCGCTTTGGGGCTCTGGCGATCACAGAGTTGAAGTGGAGGGTTG
>CAXHFM010000046.1:0-8978 GCA_964016345.1 uncultured Candidatus Poseidoniales archaeon
GATGCACGTAAGTCTCGTGGGCTCGGAGATGTGTATAAGAGACAGAGATGGATGCCCTTGAGAGAAAATATGAGAGGGGGGGCTTCACTGGTGCTAGTGAGAAGGGTTTCTTCAGGGAAATGAAGAAGCTCAGTCAAGATCTGAAAGAAGCGAAAAAGTCGAATAAAGATGGAGGTAGATTGAGTGATCTGAAGTCCAGTGTTCGCAGTGCTGAGAGGGCTCAAGAAGAAGCCCATAACAGAGTAGAGAAAGCAGTACTTTCAGCACAGGAAGCTCATGACTTAATGGTGGAATTATCAGAAGAAGTTGACAGGTTACGTGATCAGGCTAATTCTGCTCATTCAGGATTAACTAAATCCAAGAAGGAGGCTGACTCAATACACGGCCTATATATCGTCTCGTTGAGGTGCATTCACTCCATACAAGACATGATTAAAGCAATTGAGATGAGAACGGATGAAAATGTATCTGATGAAAAGACTGAGGTATCTGATCTAATGTCCAAGTTGATGTCAGGAGACACCCTCTCTACTGAAGAACTAATGTCCCTTCAACGTAATTAGGGCAATGGGTATGTCCTGCCATTGACGGCATGCAACAGGACATCCTCTCTACCCTCCACATTCAGAATCCATGCGGGAAATACTGCATCGACAGATTGGATTATTATTGATTCCAAATCTACTCTCCACCATTCCAACATGATACTCCTCACTGAATTTTCCCTCTGTTCCGATTCTCCTTGCCTTCTTGCGTCCAAGAGAGAGGGTAGCTTTGGCATCAGTTGCTCTTGTTTTATCCATCTATCTTCCGGAGGCAGTATAACCCTAATGCTCGGGGTAGCTAAATTATCACCTTTATCTTTGAATAAGGATAAATTGGAGGACCATGGATCTTCTAAAATCATCCAAGTATTTCTTTCTGAGTCTCCTTCTGGTGATACTATTTTCCCTTTAATTTCCCATATTTTACCTTTCAGAAATACCGGAGATGTAAGGGCGTTTTCAAGATTTTTTTGATGGAGCCACGAGTCTAAATTTATCACTGGTTCTACTAGTCTTTTTTCGCCCCTTTCATTTTCTAGTGACAAGGTATCTGAATTGGTTTTTACACCATGTTCATGAGGATGAGATACCTCTAAGTCACCGGAAAGTATGGCTTCTCCGAACCAAACTGACATTTTACTTGGACCCCATGCAACAACCTGTGAATCGTCTGGAAATATCGACGTGAGGTCATCTGGAAGCTCCCTCTGACTGAGAAGCCAATGTCTACCGGGCGTCACGTCTACGCACCACCTCTCAAGCTCAGCCCTACTAATGGGAAGTATATCGGAAGGGATATGCCAAACAGTAACAGACTCGCCTTTCATTTCACCAAATTCTGGTACTCTCTCTGCTACTCCTAAAAGTATGAATCCCGGAGTTCTTATGCCTTGTGAAGACTCTCGTAGGCGTACCCCTTTGACATCCAGAAGTAGTCTGACTGCATCTTCCACAGTATTCTGAAGGAGTTTACAGACTTGAAGCGTCCTATTATACGAGTCAGATTAGAGTTATTTTCAGACCTATCATACGTTATTTTGAAGGGTGAGGAGGTCACTTTGTCCCGGGTCGACTATACACAGTGAGCTAACAGCAAAAGGCTTGGCACATGCCGAGCCCAATTGCCTATTCACCATAATGACTCTATGGACTGGTATTCCAGGGTGAGTAGTAGATAAATCGGATATGAAACTCTCAGGGCAGTTCGCTGCGACTAACACTAGCCTAGCCTCTCCCTTGGAACAGGCACCCATAGTTTCTCTCTGACCGAAAATAATTTTTCCGGTACTCAAAGCCTGTTTTAGGTTTCTTGTTAAATCCATTTTTTCACCTCTATGCCTCATCTGGGATATAGAACAGATCAACACTTCCTGTTCCTAGTGCTATTGGCTGTCCTACGACAATATTCTCAGTAACACCTCTCAACTCGTCTCTTTCTCCGATGATTCCAGCCCTCAGTAAGTGAGAAACTGTAACTTCGAAGGCGGACCTAGCAAGAATACTATGCTTCGTACCACTGACGCCATGCCTTCCGATAGCCCTTACTTCACCACTGCTGGTCATAACATCTGATACCGTGATTAGATGTCTAACATCGACATCCAATCCTGCCCCTTCCATGGTGTCTAGCATCTCATTAATTATCGCCTGTCTTGCAGCTTCTATTCCGAGGTAAGACTGTATCTCATTGATGTTGTTGGTGTATGTTCTGGCTCTATCAACACCTGCAAACTCACTGACTTTCGCAAGGTTTGACCCGATTGTTGAGATGTAGTATTCATCATTCTCTCCGGCTTGTACGTTTGCTCTTACTACTCCCCTGATGCCTTTCAATTGGAGTTTCTTTATTTTATCTTCCAGCTGGAGGAGGTCTGTGTATGTTGGCGGATCTGTGGCAAGTGTTTCCAAATCGTCTTTCTTGGCAACACCTGGAATGATCTTCAGCTCTGATGGTTTGTCGTCGTTGTCCGATTGAATATAGAGTCTAAGTGCCCTGCTGAGCTTATCTTTGACCTCTGCGCCGTTCATGTTCTTAAGTCTCATATTGGACTTGTTAAGCTTCAGGCTCAGGTATCTCTGAGCTACTTCGACATCAATGTTAGCTATGTCGCTGGTAGTGGTGGCCTCTAGTCCAGCTGCAATCTCTCTGACAAGCTTTTCATTGGTCCTAAGTGGCTTTCCTTTGGAATTCTTCTCATTAAGGTAGATCCTCATAGTAGGGGTATTAGGTGTTTTCCTCGCGTCCACAATCTCAATGATTCTAGGAAGCCCCTGTGTTACGTTGACTGTAGCTACTCCAGCGTAGTGGAAAGTCCTCATTGTCATCTGAGTGCCGGGTTCTCCGATTGACTGAGCAGTGGTTATTCCGACGGCTTCGTGTGGATCAGCCCTTGAAGTGACTAATGAATCACTGGCAGAATTAATCACCTTCCTCGCCTTTGCTGGTGTTATTTTCTTCAATCCTCTGGCCCGGATTCCCTCTGTCAAATCCATAATCATTCTAGGAGTTAGGCTGACATTTGCATCCACAGAAGCAGATAATAGATGCTGGTATATCTCATCTTGATGATCAACATCTCTCAGAATCTGGGATAGTTTATGTTCATCGTCAAAAACTTCCAAAGGAAGCATAGACTTCCTTCTCCTTCTAGATGCCGCTGACTTTCTCCTGACAACGGTTTTCTCTGTGGAAGCAGCGGCGTTTCTAGCGGATTTAGAGGATGCTGCCATTAGGTCACTAATTCTCTGAGCAGTACCTGAATCGATGCCACAAATCTGGGCTATTTGGCCCGGTGTTAGGACTTTGACGTCATCCCACTTCCTGTCATCGGCAAGCTTGTGAGCATACTCCTCATCAATCTGTAGATCCATTAATTTCTTCTTTGTTGCACTCTTTACGACCATCAGTTCTCACCTCCCAATGCGTCGTCTAGTACCATAGCCACATCAAATGGCTTCCCTCCACGACTTCGGGCTGGATCAACCCCATCCTCTCCGTATTCGAACTGAATAATTCTATTCGCAGTATTCCTGACGGAACCCATCCCATCGTTTACGACTTTCAAATCATCCATTGCGTTGATGAGCCTCCTCTGCATATAACCAGACTTAGCTGTCCTAACAGCTGTATCGACCAGTGACTCACGACCAGATACAGAAAGCATGAAGAATTCTGTTGGTTCAAGCCCACGCTTGAATGAGGACCCAACGAACCCCTTTTCCTGGGCTCCCTTGGAATTACGTGGGAAGTGTGCCAATACCCTGTCCTGGTATCCTCTTTCAAGACGCTTACCACGAACCTTTGGTTGTCCTATGGAACCTGCCATCATAGCGAGGTTGTCCATCGAGCCCCTAGCACCAGATGTAGCCATCATCACAGCGGCGTTATCAGCGCCGAGGAATGATTTAGCCACGTTTCCTGATTCAGTCTTTGCTTCATCCAGAATCATCAGGATATTTTCTTCCAGAGTTTCTATTGGCGTTCGACCTGGGCGCGTCTCATATCGTCTTCCATCTTTTCCGAATTTCTCAAGCTCGACATCAACAGCATCGCTTCCTCGTTGATTGATCTGGGATATTTCTTCCTTAGCTTCTGGAGGAAGGTCCTCATCATCTATTCCAGTAGTAAATCCTAATGAGGTGCATATTGAGATAGTCATTCTTGTCATTCTGTCCAGGAACTCAGCACCGGCCTCTGGACCGTGTGTGTGAACAACAGCATCTAGAAGTCTGCCATCTTCGGCCCCTATCCCCCTCTTGTCTATCGTCCCTGAAACATTACCTTTGGTGACATTGACCTGGTCTCCAATTCTGCTGATATAATCAAGATTGAATCCCTCTGGAACAATTAGACTTAGAACATCGCTACCTCTGTACCCTATTACTCCGTCTTCCTCTAGCTCTGGAGGAAGTTCTCCATCCCAATTTGTGTCTCCCAAGACTTGCATTACAAGATTCTTAGGCAATATTCTGTCGCCATGAGTAAGGAGATATGCTCCTGATATGTGATCGTGAATCCCACCAATAACAGCCCCACCGTATCTGGGTGTTATTATGTGCTCCTGCACTCTCATCAGAATCTTAGCTTCAGCTCTCGCTTCTTCACTCTGTATGACATGCAGATTCATCTCGTCGCCGTCGAAATCTGCGTTGTAAGGGGTACAGTCTGCTAGGTTAAATCTGAATGTTTTTCCAGGCATTACTCTAACTTCATGTACCATCATGGACATCCTGTGGAGGGAGGGTTGTCTGTTGAACAATGCTACGTCGCCGTCTATAAGATGTCTCTCCACCACCACTCCAGGACGGGGGTTTCCATCTAGATCATGTGTGCTGAGTCTGTCTTCAATATCAGTTCCAATTGCGTTTCCATACTCGTCCTCAATTTCTGGGCTACCACAATGTGGGCAAGTAACTTCTAAGTGTTCTGGCAGGTATTCAGTGGGATTTTCCATCTCCCACTTCCATCTATAATGAACTGCCGCTCTTGGGTCGTTTTCGGGAAGAGGGAGCCCTCTCTCATCTTCGCCATTAAGATTGGAGAGAGTAGAGTCCAAATCTACTCCCCATTCCTCTTCTAGTTCTCCGAAAGAGTTTCTCCTCTTTTGTTGTTTGAGAACAAGCCCGGGGAGGAAATTTGGAGCTGGAAGTACATCGTTTAGATCTGGCCTGTAACCATTGTATGGTTCATCCTCGCTGCCAGAGTGACATTGGGGATTAAGGCATCTAAATCCAGCCCAAATATACTTAGTTCGATCTGTGATCCTTACTCTAAACCTGTCTCCCCTTATGATGTAATTAACGCCAGGGTGAACATCGGGCCCTCTGAGAATCATCTGCCTTAGCTGTTCCCTGTTTCTACTAGTTACCCTGATAGGCACAGTTAATTCCTTGGCGGTTTGAACTGGTATTCCAACTTCGTTAATTCCGAGGTTGGGGTCTGGGCTGATTACAGTTCTAGCACAGAAGTTCACTCTCTTTCCAGAGAGATTGCTTCTGAAACGTCCTTCCTTTCCTTTGAGTCTTTGGGCCAGAGTTTTCAGAGGCCTTCCTGAACGGTGTCTTGCAGGAGGAATTCCGCTAGTCTGATTATCGAAGTAGGTCGTGCAGTGATACTGGAGGAGTTCCCAAAGATCCTCTACGATTAGCTGGGGTGCGCCTGCGTCTCTATTCTCCCTAAGTCTCTGATTTATTCTCAGAACATCCACCAGTTTGTGTGTTAAGTCATCCTCTGATCTGTCTCCGCTGTCGAGCGTGATAGATGGCCTAACCGTAATCGGAGGCACTGGCAGTACCTTCATTATGGTCCATTCTGGCCTTGCGGCATCCTTGTCCATTCCGAGGAATATAAGATGCTCATCAGGGATTCTCTCTAGCCATTCCCGGATATCACGTGCGTTTAATTTGTGTTCACCCTTGTTATCCTTCTTTTCTTTGAAAGTTGAGGGCTTGTCTAACATAATCTTACCTTGCTCTGCACCGCAGTGCATGCAGATAGTCCTCTTTTTGCTGGAACATTCCTTCTCAATGTCCTTGATAGTATTCTTGAACTCTGTGGACCCGACGCCGTGCTTGATGATGACATCCTTCACTTTGTCTCTGTAGTAGTCTTGTTCTGACTTTTCTGGATCGACTGGATGAGTGTCCGGCTTGTCGTGGAGAAGTATCTTACTGCAAGTATTACATGTGCATTTTAGAGCAGTCTTGATCAGATTGGTGAATCCTATGTGCATTACTGGCAATTCGAGAGCTATATGTCCGAAGTGACTCGGGCACTCGTCGTGCTTGTTACCACATGTCTCGCACCTAACTCCTGGATCTATTACACCCATTTTTGGGTCCATTAGGCCTTGCTTGAATGGATGTCCATCATCCTTGTAGGTATCCGCAGTCTTCACCTCAACAGAGGACATCTTTCGAATTTCGTTGGGGTCCATCAAGGTGAACTTGATAGCCTCTATTCTCTTGGGAATCTTAGCTGCATCTTTGGCACTCATCTTCTGTCCTCCAGTTCAAGTCTCATAGCTACTCCGAGACTCTTCATCTCGTCAAGAAGTAGCTTGAATGCATAGGATGTCTGGACTGAGTGTACGTCCGCTCTGTCCCCACAAGAAGGGCAGACAGTAGTCCTCCTCTTCCAGTCATAATATGCCACATGTCCACATCTAGGTGTATTACACACCATTAATGGCCATCCATCTGATTCGTCTAGGAGACGGTCTTTGATTACCATCGATGCTCCATGTGAGATTAGGCAGTCTCTTTCCATTTCTCCGAATCTCAGGCCACCTTGTCTGGCTCTTCCCTCGGTTGGTTGCCTGGTTAAAATCTGTACCCTTCCCCTGCTCCTTGCGTGCAATTTGCTGCTTACCAAATGATGGAGCCTTTGGTAGTATATGACCCCGACGAATACCTCTGCCGGGTATTGCTCGCCAGTTTCACCACTAATCATGTTCTCTCTACCTGTGTGGTTGAAGCCGTTTCTGAGAAGACCTGCCCTCAGAGAGTCTTCCTTCTCCCCGGTGAATGCTGTTCCGTCTATTCTTCTAGCCTCAAGAGATCCTACCTTTCCTCCTATCATCTCAAGAACGTGTGCGACTGTCATCCTAGAAGGAATGGCATGTGGATTGATGATCAAATCAGGGATAGTCCCATCTGCGGTGAAAGGCATATCCCTCTCTTCAACGATCCTCCCGATAATTCCCTTTTGGCCGTGGCGACTGGCAAACTTATCCCCAAGCTCTGGTATCTTATTGGTCCTTACAGTAATTCTGACAAGTCTGCCTGAATCTAGTGATTCAGTAACGAATACATTGTCTACCCACCCATACTCTCCGTGTCTAACCATCATTGATGACTCTCTTCTCTCTTGAGCTTGCAGGAAGGCTCCATGAGCCTCCTCGAGGAATCTCGGGGGGCTGGTTTTTCCAACGAGAACGGCAGAATCTGGCCCACCTCCGCTTGCTAAGAACTCCTCGGGGACTGGAAGGCCGTCTCTTTCAAGATGCGCATAGCTATCGAATGACTTCATGCCTTTGACCTCATCAAGTCCAGTTCCGGGAACCTCTATTCTCTCTTCCTGACCACCAGGGAACCTCCTATTTTCTGCATTGTAGGTTCTGATAAACGTTGATCTCCCAAGGCCGCGTTCTACAGAGGCCTTGTTCATGATAACAGCATCCTGCATGTTGTAGCCATGATGGCTCATTATGGCCACTACAAAGTTCTGACCTCCCGGTCTGCTGTTGAAATTAGTGGTATCCATTGCCCTAGTCCCCACTACAGAGACCTGAGGATAGTGCATCACGTGTGCCCTAGTATCTGGTCTGAGGCGATAGTTGGCACTTGGCAAACCCAGACTCTGCTTTACCATTGCAGTTCCTCCGGTAACACGAGGTGTGGAATTGTGCTCAGGGTACGGTACCAATGCGGCACATACCCCTAGAATTAGCTGAGGGTCAATTTCAACATGTGTGTAAACCATAACGGTGTTGTCTTTCTTTTCTTTCTTACGAAGAGTTTCTATGTCATTCTGATGATAGTTGAGTGGTACTGAGAACTTTTCGGAAATTGTACTACCGTCTGGCATCTGAATTTCGACCTTTAGTTTAGCCTTGGAAATCTCTTCTTCTCCAAGGTTTGTCCACTCGACCTTAGCTGGGTCCATAGGCCTCTTGTTCTTTGGGGAAACCTCCGGTAAATCAAATGGCCTGGGGGCAATGAGAAGATCTTCCTCTTCCTCTGCATCTACCCATTCTATAACCCCTGAGGATACCAAATCAGAGAATGTAATTTCTCCAGTTCTTAAGCCCTCTAAGTGGAACTTAGCTAAGTTTAGAGTACCGTCTTCTAAAACAAGTAGAGGCCTCATTATTCTTCCTCTGTCAGTATTGATGTAGACGTCCCTATTTTCAGTGTCATGACGTATACTTACCTCGGGCCTTATTCTTCCAGATCTCCTTCTTCTCTTGAACTGAGAAACAAGTTTGTTGGGTCTCTTGTGGAGGCCGAAAATATCTCCGTTCACGTGAATCCTAGATCCATCAGCCCATCCTTCTGGATTAGGGTTTACCCCTGCTTCAACCAATAGCTCCTTTACGTCGTCTTCTGGAACCTCTTCTGACACGTCTATCATTTGTGCAGCATTCTTGACAAGACCGCAGTTCTGACCCTCTGGGGTCTCGTTGGGACATAGTCTGCCCCAGTGGGTGGGGTGAAGGTCCCTAGCCTCGAAATGGGGCTGGCTTCTCACAAGAGGACTGGTGACTCTTCTCATGTGAGAAAGAGAAGCTAGGTAGGTAGTCCTGTCCAGTAGTTGGCTGACTCCCGATCTGCCTCCGACCCAGTTTCCTGTTGCTAGTGCATGCATTATTTTGGAAGTGAGTACGTCCTGTCTCTTATACACATCTCCGAGCCCACGAGACTTACGTGCAT
>CAXHFM010000047.1:0-8847 GCA_964016345.1 uncultured Candidatus Poseidoniales archaeon
CTCCACGCCTATGTTCGTCGGCAGCGTCAGATGTGTATAAGAGACAGCTCCTAGTGGGCACTGCTAATGGGACGATATTGACGCAATCATTGGTAGACTCTTCCATGGGAGCTGTACTACAACCAAGTGGAACAGGGGAGTTGGGAGTCTCAACTATCGCAACTGGGGCTGATGGTGTGATATGGGCAGTAACCGGCTGTGATTTGAGATTCCTTCCTCCAGGGAACGGGAGTGGTGCGCTGGTCAACTGGGAGGAATACCAATTCTGCTCTTCTTCATCTGGCAGAGCTACAGACATACTGTTGAGCTCAGGAAGTGTGATGATTTCCACTGGGTCAAGTGGCGTCTACGTCATTGGTTACAATCTCAGTAGTAACCAATCTCTGGTAGGAATACAGAGCATTGAGAGATGGGATAGTGGCAACTTCCTTGCGAGTAACAGAATCACTGATTTGCAGATGATGGGTAATCAGCTACTAATCTCCACAGAGAATGCTGGCATCAGCAGAAGAGACATGTCAACCTCAACTTGGCTTTCGAGGTGGTCAACAGGGAATGCACTTGCTTCCAATAATGTCCGAGGAACATCAGTATCTGATGGTTGGTTACACGTTCTTGCAGGGAACACACTACAGTCGTACGAAATCTCTGCAGGAGTTTTCAGAGCTCAGGAAACAATGCAAGGTATTGGACTACTACATAACGCAGTTTCAATTTCACCATGGCCATCGGGCGTCGGATTCAGAGGGCCTTCTGTCGGGATGTCAATTCTCATAGACTCTACCGGCGTAATGGCTATGCAACATGAAGATTCTTCAACCGGGGTGGAATACCTAGTAAGTAGTCCAATCACCGACCCAATGAAGTTGGCAGTAAGCATAGAAGACAGTGAAGACGGTCAGATATGGGTGGCAGGTGATACAACGATTGACAGGTTCAATAATACTGGGAGGAGATGGTCAGATCCCATTGATGTGAGTGATTACGCTGGTCAACAAATGCAATCCGTGACCTCAATTGTTCAGGACGACTCTGGTCAGGTATGGGTCGGGACTGCCGAATCTGGACTGCTTAGATTCGATTCTGAGACTGGCACATACCAAGGAGGCATGAGTGGACTCGGTTCTGACAGTATTATTTCAATGTCGTATGACGACTACACCCAAACTCTTGTGGTTGGGCACCCAGAAAATGGAGTCTCGCTGGTCAATACTTCCACGATCAGTCTCACTGATTCTTATGATACCGGTGACGGTCTTGATTCAGACTTGGTAGTGGATGTTGCTACTAGGTACGGAATAGCATACATGGCTACTCCAGACAGCGGGCTGATGAGATTGGATTTAGCAGAATTACAGATACTAGGTTCCTGGCAGTCTCTAGGAGCCGATAATCTAGAGGAAGCTCCGATAGCTGTAGATGGGGATACTGTTTACCTTGGTCTAACTGGATTCGGAATAATGGTACTCGACAGGATCAATGGAGATATCATAGACCTCCTAACGGTTGATAATAGTGGCCTACCCGACAATGATGTACTTTCTCTGTACATCTTTGGCGGAGATTTAGTTGTCGGATCCAGAGTGGCCAATACAGGCGCTCAATCAAATGGTGGTCTAGCTATCTGGGATGGAGTATCTTGGGATCAGCTTGAAACCAATATACCGGGCTGGAACAATGACCCATGGGAGTTCAATGATATTACCAGTGACGGCTCAGATATTTACGCGGCCACAAATAGAGGAGCCTGTGCATGGGGGGACACTGGACAGGGCACACTGGACCTACTTGAGTGCCTTACCACTGGTGGTGGTTCGGAAATGCCATCTCGACAGGTGAACTCTGTTAACCTGATTGGTAATGACTCAGATGGATATCCGATACTTTACGCTGGAACTGATGGTGGTGCAGTAGTTGTGGACACCAGCGAGCTTGGTGGAGTTGATGGCTTTGAAATCATTGATGTATGGACCGCTGGTGACGATACTCAGCGTGCGAAAACCGTGAAGATAGGAGAAATACTTTATCTTGGATTTGAGAATACTGGAATTGCCAGATATGACTTGGCCAACGAGGAGTGGCTTACTACCTGGGATAGCACACAAGGATACATCGATGATGATGATGTCACTGCACTAATACCTGGAAGGCAGGGCGGGACAATTTGGGCGGGAGGAGATTTCGGACTTACTCTAATAGATGTAGTAAATGATACGGTCCTAATCGACTGGGATAGAGGATCTAATGCCAATGGTCCAGATATTCCCTCGAGAAGTCCTGCTGAAATGATAATCATAGGAGATGTCCTCTACTATTCCACTCAGAGAAGCAACCAATGGTGGAACTCAAACGATGAGGTATACAGAGTAGCCCTAAATAACAATACTTCACTGTCTGCCTTGGATGCTGGTGATCAAATTGGCTCCAGCTCCAAGGTTTACGGGTTGGGAGTGGTTGGAAACGAGCTCTGGATCGGTGTAAGACCAACTCAGTCATGGAACGATGGAGAGGGGACAATTGTTAGATGGAATACCATCAATGAGACATGGCAGGACGATTTGGAGACCATTGGTAATGTGCAGAGAGTTAATGCCCAACTTCTGGGTGACTGTTTCCCATTGAATTCATCATCCTGTGAGATGTGGATAGCATATGGCGATAGTATCCTAAGGAGATTCCAATATTCCTCCATGACACTCTTGGAAGAGTGGTCTGACTTCCCCGGTCCTGTAAGAGGAATGGAGGAGTTCCAGGGAGAGTATCTTTTTGCGACAATGGATGGCATATACCGATGGAATCCCATCAATGAGACATTCGAAAATCCATGGAGAGAAGACGATGGGCTCCCGAATGACGTAGAAGACGGGTTCTTCTCTATGGAGATAGTTGGAGACGATCTATGGGTGTCTTCTCATCGTCAGGGAAGCTGGAATCCTAATGCGCAGATACTCAACAAAAATGGTTCGAGTGGTAACTGGACTACTTGGGACCTCGGCTCGGGGGATATCCCAGGAGGTTATGGAGCAGATATACTCGTTTGCGATGAGATAATTCACTTCGCAATCGGAAGACTATCTTGGTTTGGCAATCAAGGCGGCGTGGCTAGATTCGATTTAGCAGACCATGACAATGATGGTATCATCAGTGAGTGGATTGACCCACTCACGGACGGTGGAAATAACGGACTTTCTGATGATGACCCTCGCGCACTCGCCTGCGACGATGCCAACCGTATACTCTATGTGGGCTTCGATACAACTGGGGTCGGAATTGATAGATTCAACTACAACACGGATAGCTTTCTACCTACTCTAACTACAGCAGATGGGATTTCGGAAGATGAGATATTCCCAGGGGGGATGCTTCATGATGGAAATGTACTCTTATCTGCTCATCAATATGACAATTCTGGTGGAATTTCGAGGATTGTAACGTCGGGAACATCTGTATCGAGTGGTCAGGTTCTGAGTCCAGGAATGGACGGATGCTCAATCGTCAGAGTTCCTGCTAACACTCCCACATATGCCATTGGAAGGTCGGGTCAAACTACCGGATTGAACCGAGTTGATATGTTAGACAGTACAGGCCTCATAGCTTCCGGGTTTGATGAGCTTGCGGGCCTCTCTAGTGGGCGGGTCGTTGAATTCGCTTCAAACTCAACTCACGTTTGGGTTGCGTCAACATTCGATAGTAACTCCTACTTTGCTACATCCATACTTCAGGGAGAAATCCTACAGAACGGATCTGTAAGATGGGAATATGGCTACAATTTACTGGATGACGACGTCATCAACAGCATGCTTCTCGATGGAAATACAATGTGGGTAGCCACAGCCGGTAGAGGGCTTTACTCTATTAATCTGCTACAAAGGTCCTACTCATCTACTGCTCCCGCGCTTCATGGACAGATGGATGGGATGGTACTTGATGATGATGATGGAATGCTATATGTCGGACTGATGGGTAATGAGGGATCTGCAGCAGGATTCCAGACATTTGACACTACTTCACTTAGCTGGGGAGATGGAAGCTTGCTTGCCGGACTTCCGAATGACATAGTGAAAGACTTCGTAGGATTGGGGGATAAGATACTTACTGCTACATGGGGAGGAATAGCTGTTTTCAATACAAGCTTGGATGAGTGGGAAGACCCTGTAACTGCATTCGACGGTCTACCGAGTTCGATATACGACCACCTGCTGGTAGTTACCACGCCAACACTTGGAGAAACCGTTCTTGCTGGAGGGCCCGCTGGAGTAACATTACTGGACTCCAACCTTACAGTTGTAACGACTAGGGGAGTCTCCGATGGCCTTGCAGGGAACAGTGTTTCTGGTCTCCTTTACGCAGACAGTATTAGTAGGCAAGTAATAGACGAAAACGGGGTGACTGTTACTGAGTATCACGACAAATCAGTATTCATTTCTCATAATGGCCAAGGAGCCACCAGACCAGGGATTGTTGCTTGGGATATAGCCACAGATACGGTCAACGGAACTTATCAGATTGACAAGATTCCAAGTAATGACGTTCGATCAATTGCAGCAGATGACTGGGGAGTCCACATAGCAACAGATATCTCTCCGATAGTCCATTGGAATTCGTCCTCGCTCGACATGGAGGTTGGGGCCCCAACAAATTCAATGATGTCTTGGCCTCCTAGCGAACTGGTTTCCCATGGTGGTAATCTAGTCATGATTAGTCCAGGCGGAATAGATGTAATGAGTAGTACTGGAGACCACCTAGTGAAATCACAATCAGGCCTAATCTCAGACCCAAGAGGAGCGCATGTTAGTGACGACGGCCTTTATTTGGTATCCGATGATGGGCTTCATCACTTCACACCTGTTGATGGTCTTGTGGAGTCAGATACTAGCGGACAGAGAAATGCAAACCCCCTGAATATCATCATTGGAGACAGGACTTGGTCGGAAGTCAATGAAACTGCTAGGCCCGGGATGAGTACTGTCTTGGTGAATGACGAGCAACCTATCGATATTCCATTAGTGTCTGAGTCCGTCCTTCCGGGGAGGCTTCCAATGAATCCCCTAGCGATGACCATGTCTTCACCAGAAGCTGGGGCATGGGTGTGGGCGAGATCATCGTTCCTCAACTACTCTGGGAGTTGGGATATGCAGACGATAAATCCTGGAATTCAATCAGCTTTCCAGTCTGCAATATCCCAAGTTGGACCGGGTTATTCTTCCGCGGAGACTCATATCCAGTTACAAACACCCAGTGACGGTAAAATGAAAGTTAGGATTACCTATGATTGGGAGAGAATTGAGGTTCCAACGAACATAGTTAACATTACTGACAGACCTAATGATGGTGGCGGAGTCCTCGAAGTAACTTGGCTACCTGCTGAAGATGCAGCTTGGAGTGGTTACAGGATTTTCATTTGGGACGCAACGGGAAGAGAGAACTGGAATCCAAGTGAGGATGAGTTAGATGACTTCTCCACTTACATCACTATCCCATACTGGTCACAGACCTCGGTAATGGTAACAGAGGCAGACAATGACGGTGTCACTGAGACATTATCCGATGACAGGTTATACAGAGCTGCAATAGCAATAGAATATCCGGACGGGACTCTAGGAGATGCAATTGCATGGCCAGGTAGTGTTACCCCTACTGATGAGATGCCGAGTCCTCCGGAGTGGTTATTCGCTGAGGCAATTTCTGGTGGAACCGCGGGGAGTCTTGTCCTCGAGTGGTCTATGTGCAAAGAGCTTGATCCAGGAAGTACAAGGATATGGGCCACTGAACAGGATATCACTAATGCTATTGCTCTGACTGGAGAGGTTGACATACCTTTCTCCTCGGGTAATTCTACGGTAATGGAGCTGTCTCCACAGAGAGTATACTGGTTTGCTGCCGCTTGTGTCGATGCTTCTGGACAATATGACCCAAGCAATGTTACCACCTTTGGTCCGGTTACTACAGCAGGTGGCCTCAATGATGGCATCGCCCCCTCAATGATACTGGGGACTATGGCTGAGGACGTTCCAGGAGACGAGGGAGGTAGGATTGAGGTTACCTGGGATTTGAACGAAGAGGAAGACTGCTCATTCTATACGGTTTATGCCCTTCCTGCTTCTGGTTGGCAACCTCCGAGTACAGTTGACGGATGGCCTGTGGCAGAATTCATTCCAGATTGTGGCATTAATGAGGTTATTATTGACTCACTGGGTTCGTCTCCTTTACAAGATGGAGTAACGTATTGGATCGGGGTGGTTGCATCTGACGACTGGGGCAATTCTAATGTAAATTCAGTAATGGTAGTTGAGGCTACTCCAGAGGCCGATCAAGAAGGCTCATCTAATGCGCCTGAGAGGGTAGAAGGATTAGTTGCTTGGGACCACCCAGAGGATGATGGGACGAAGATTGACATAGTATGGAATAGATCTACGGCACCTGATTTCAGCTACTACACAGTATGGGTGTCCGATTACCCTCTAAATGATTTAACCATGCTAAGTGAAGTATGCACAAACGATTCGTCTTCGTGTAATCTAATCGTAGTCGACCAGAGGCAAATTGGAGGCATACTTCAATTGGAGATGACCATCGAGGAAGCCATGTACGGAAACTCAGTAGATTCTCTTGAAATATCCCCCATAGTACCAGATATTCCACTATATGTCGCGGTAACCGTTCATGACATCAAGGGAAATGTTTTCCTGACTGGTCTTGATGATTATATCTCTATAGTCACACCTGTTGATAATAGAGGTGACATTACTCCTCCCGACAGGCTGATTTCACCCATACTAGAAGAAAGGTTAGGAGATGATGGAGATGGTATGTTTGTTACATTCCAAGAGAGTATGGCATCAGACTTGTATGAATACCTAATATTTGCTGACGTAGTTCCTTTCTCTGATGCTAGTAATATGAACCCGGTGGCCGTAGTTGAGAGGAGCTCTCAATTGCCGATCACGATCGAAAAACTATCAGACGGGAGAAGTCTTGCTCCATCGATAATGACGTGGGTCACGGTAGTTCCTGTCGACTCCTCCGGAAATGCATGGCTTACCAACCTCAGGACCTCATCAATAGCACTAATTGACGAGAATAGTCTCGACCCAGGGTTGCATCTTCCGGAGGTTACTGGAGTACGTGGATACTGGGATAGTTCTGGCTCACAGATCGACATAACCTGGGATCTTAGCTTGGATCCCCAAGTTCAGTCATATCGAATATTCGTAAGTCTTGATCCATTCGAGGATGTCAGAAATGCTACGCAAGTTAGCTCGATGATAGATGAAAGCTCCAAGGAAGTGACTGGTAACCTCCTGATACTGGGTGAGTTTGATGGGGGTCCCTTGGACAATACCTTATCGTACTGGGTCGTTGTAGTGGCGTTTGATGGAGAGGTCAACAGGTTAGCAGTCGATCCATTACAGATTCTTCCTTGGTCAGAGAGCTCTTTCGGCTCTTCGGAAGATGGTGGAGGAGAGGAAGGAGCATCTTGGATTGATCAGCTGATGAGTGGAGATATGAACACACTAATAGCGCTGTTATCAGCTCTGATGATTCTAGCTGGAGCTGTGTTGTTCATCAGGCCGAGAAAGGATTCTGCACCTCAACCCTGGGAGATGGGTGCTTTGGAAGTTGAGCTAGAGGAACAGATGATGAGGGAGTCTTCGGGGTTATCCGAAGAAGAAGAGTTCGGATTAGATGACTTGGAGATTTCTTCTGATTCATTCGGAGAAAAGCCAGACTCGCCAACTGTAAGTTATGACGGAATGGGAGATGATGCCATGGTACAGCCGATTGGAGGGGAGTACACCGCAGTCACTAGAGAAGCTTCAGCGGAAGTGGCTAATGAGCTTCTAGGACAAGAGGATGAAGACGAATTGGATTTCAGCGATCTCGATGATTTAGCTGATGGATTAGATTTTGACGATTTGGATGATCTCGCAGAAGGACTTGATGATGAAGATGACCTGGACCCCTCCTTTGTCGATGACAAAATATGATCAATCGAAGAGCTTGAATCTGGAACCCTCTATCGGAGACCATGATTGCCTCCGACGTTCCAGACTCGTCTGTTTGGTCTGCGATAGGATGGGATGGAGGCAATTGCCTAATGTCCTCAGATCTTCACTTTGAAAGGATGATTAGGCATGCTGATAAGCTGGGCCTAGAATGTCCTCCTGACCTGTCAGACAGGGTGTTCTCAAGACTGAGAGAAGTAGTCCCTCCAGAAGAACGGAATGAGTGCTCTGATCAGGATCCATTCCTTCTCATTGTGAAAGTGACATCAGGAGGAGAAATCATTTTGCAGGGTTCAATAAACAATATATGGCCCGAAACCCCCTTGTCCGCGATATCAGTTAGTGCTCCTGTTTGGGACGATGGCATTAGAGGAACAAAACATGGGGACTACCAGCCATACCGTGATGCTAGAGAAGTTGCAATAAACAATGGTGCTGATATTGGCTTACTCTTTGAGGATGGGAATCTGATCGATGGCGATCGATGTTCGCCCCTGCTTCTCGATAGAGATGGAGTAGCATACCACCCAAGGCACAGCGATGGAGCACTGGACTCTGTATCCCTAGAAGTAATCAAGCCATTTTTAGAGAGTTCTGGAATTCCTGTAAGAGGTGCCAAGATAACACTTGGAATGATTACTAGATGCTCTGAGATGATAGTTTGTGGTAGTGGAATGGGAATAAAATCACTAGGAAAAATAGATGGTAGAAAGATCGGGAATCCGAGGGGGCGACTTTTCAAAGTGGCTTCTGAGGGATGGTCTAGAAGATTGAGTGTCAGAAAAAAGAAAGGAGGGAGCGGATCGTGAATAATTCTAGGTGGAAGTCACTAGGAACTTCT
>CAXHFM010000048.1:0-8692 GCA_964016345.1 uncultured Candidatus Poseidoniales archaeon
CACGCCTATGTTCGTCGGCAGCGTCAGATGTGTATAAGAGACAGGCATTATCAAACCCGATAAGATAGATGTCGAAGATAAATTTCTACACATAAATCTCGATACACAGGAAGATGTTGATGGTTTCCTCAGGGTTGTAGGATCTCTGTAAGGCTGGGATATTCACCCATCGCCCAAAGGAATATTAAACCTACAACAATAGCTGGTAAAGTTGTATGAATTGTTGCCCATATAGATGCAACTTTATGGCGAACAAGCAATGGAAATAATGCATCTCCATCTTGAGAAATTGCATTTGCAACCAGGGCCGGAAAGGAAATTAGCCCTTCTACATATGCTGATATAGCGATAATTTGAGGGCCACATCCCGGAACCAAGCCCACCGCGCCTGCGATCAAAACCGCTCCAATTCCTGATCCCTGATCTGAAAGATCGGCTTCTGATATTCCGGATAAGATCATTCCGAATTCAAATATAAGATAGGCTATAAGCACCCAGAAGGTAACAAAGGCGGTTTCTGACGCGGCGTGCACCAGAGTCTCGTCAAAGGAGTTGAGTTTGTCTCCAATTGTAGCCTCGGTATCGTCTCGAATAAAATTCTTAGAAGATACGTAAAGAACGATTGATAGCAGAGTTCCAATAAATCCAACCCATGTAACTAAGCCATCACGAGTGGTGGGGTCCCAAACAAGATCGGGTGAATAATTAGGATCTTGTGCGTACCAAATTAATAGAAGAATAGCTAAACAAAAGCCAACTGCTGTTACTATCCACCAAATTCTGTATCCTTGATGTAGAACTCTGTAGCCAAATCCATCTGGAACCTCTCTGGGCAGATCCTGAATTATTTCCATTTCTTCTCCTTGATTTAACCTGTCCTCAACTTCAGATTCACTATATTTGGGCCATATGATACCAAGTGGAGAGGAGGGAGTTACTGCCAATCTATCTACTGCGAACCCCCATATTACTGCGACAGTGAAGGACGTCAGATGTACTACAATTACAGGTGCGAGAAAAGAAACATCCTGGAAGACTGCCCCTATCAGTACAAACGCTGCGTCCCCCAGAGTTGCAATGAGAGTCGCAATTACTGTTCCATAGGTAACATATCCCCTAGTATACATAGGCATGACAATAATTGCGCCCCCACATCCAGGAGTTAGCCCCATTAATGCTCCAATGAGTGGCTGTATACTCTGATTTTTCCTTATCCAGTTCACGAATTTACCCGCAGTTACATATTGTAACCAACTGAATAGTAAGACCATTATTGCTACGAAAACAGTGACTGCAAGAAATGCGTCACGCATCGAGATAATCAGTACTTCCAAGGCTTCGTCAAGACTGAGGCTTGACGTCATGTTTCAATCGGAGGGTTGCACCACTATCAAATTTAGCTGACTCAATTTTTCTTATCTGCCCGAAAATTGTTGAATGAAGAGATATTAAGTATCTTTTCAAAGTGATCTTAAGAGCACAAGCGCAAAGTGCTCGACCGGTATCCCCGTGTCATGTCAAGAGCTGTTCTTTCATGGGTAGTGGAGCAGCTTGGTGCAGGAGAAAGAGTAGCGGTGGCATCTGTCATAGAGGCGTTTGGGAGTGTCCCGGGTAAGCCTGGAGCCAAACTAGCGGTCTCTACATCGGGTAAGAAATTTGGAACTGTAGGGGGCGCCGGCCTTGAGCTTAGGATAGAGGCAAGCCTTCTAGAAATGCTGTCTAAATCAAAGTCTCAGATTAGAAAGACTGGTGGTAAGATTGAGACTTATTTACTATACAAAGACGGGAAGGGAAAAGAAGTCATAGCCCTTGATAGCCTGTGTGGGGGTCAGCTGAAGGTGTCTTTGGAGGTTATTGAACCGGTTCCACATATACTGATTGCGGGAGGCGGCCATGTTGGCAAATCAGTATCCATTGTGTGTGATACACTTGGCTGGCAACATAGTGTCTTTGATGTCAGAAGTGAGTTCTCTAATAAACATAGATTTCCCACTGCCACTGAGACGTTGTCATGTTCAGTCGCGGATTTCATAAAAAAGGAAAATTCTTCCTCTTTTAGCAGATTCTCAGATGTCCTAGTACTTGGTCACGATTGGTCGGTAGATCAAGAGCTCCTGATTGGCCTGCTTAGAACATCCCAGGATAACCTTAGGATAGGCGTCATCGGTTCTAAGTCGAAATGGAAAGGTTTTGTCAAGGCAGCAGAGGAATCTGGAATAGATAAAGAGGGTCTATCGAATGCAAGATGCCCCATAGGATTGGAGATTGGGGCTGATACCCCCGAGGAGATTGCCTTGGCAATATGTGCTGAGATTCTATCGATGGAAAGGGGAGCTTAGTAGACGAAGACTGAAATTAGTCCCCCCTGACCCAATGGTGTGAGAGTAACCTTTGTTGGGACAATGTTCTTGTTTCTGATTCCCGTTTTTAGTGGTTGTATAATCGGAGAAGATGTAACTATTTCTCAAGAGGAGATTGTGGATGAGAGTTTCGGACCATATACTGTAGTAGCCCCTATTGACACAGGCATTAATGTCTACCACAACCACTTCAAAATGAATGAGAGTTATCCACAGTCGCTTCTTGATGGCTTGAATGTGACAATGATATGTGACATCACAACAGAGGGATCTTGGCAGGAAAGATATGAAGCTGACAAAGAGAATTGTTGGGATTTGATTTCACCTTCAGATATCGTGTGGTTCAGGGGAACTAGGATCATTGGCACGTCCCCGGATAACGGAACTGATATACCAATCTTGGATGATCCTCAGGACGGTCATGGTACTGCTGTCACGGGAGCCGTATTGGATGCTAATCCTGAAGCGGTTATTTTCTTCGTCGAGGGGTTCAGTGATACTGCCGTTCTCGCGGCCGCAAACCAGCCATTGGTCGATATCATCACTACTAGTTTCGGACCTATCGGATCAGTACCAGTACCAGGGATAGAGGATGCTACCAAGGTAGCGGTTGTTCAAAACAAGAAAATTCACGCAGGAGCGGCTGATAACTCTCCTTCTCCCGCAGTTCAGGACTCAACTGCTGGACCGCCATGGAGCATTGGCGTTTCGGGGTACGCCGAGGAAGGAGATGATCAAAAAGAAACAATGAGTGGATCATATCCAGATATTGCAGCTGATTGGACTCAAATTCTCCCCAATCATGACGATATAGACGGGTACCATGAAACCTCAGGGACCTCGTTCGCTACACCAAGAACTGCAGGACTTCTGTCGAAAATAATACAGACTTTAAGATTTGATTACAACGACTTTTCCTCTGGAGCTGACCCAATATTGAGATCAGGATTCATGGTTCAGGGAGATGGCGTCAACATCTCCAATGATCATTTACGAGACGCTCTTAATTTGTCTGCCTGGTATCCCTCATCATCTACATGGGACCCATTGTCAGGAACTATGCCAATATCGCCTGTGGCACCTTGCTCGCAAGTAGGCTGGGGCGTGGTTAACGAAAGTAATGTCCAGCCTATAATCGATCATTTGAGAGGAGGCGCGGAGATGGCTCAGAGACCTTCTGATGTTGTAATGTGCATGGAGGCAAATCAAGCTATCAGAGAGGCCTACTGGACCTAGAAAATACGAAAACAGAACAATCCAAGTTACCGATGGTTTCAATAAAGATCTTATTGAACCCAAACTGTGAGGAGAGTTACTCTTAGATGGAATCTCTCCTCTCTCCAAGGCTCTAAGGAAATTTCCAACATCCTGAATATTGTTGAGAGTATTGAGGTCCTCAGTCATCTTTCAGTTACAAGTGATGGAGTTCTTCAACTAGCGGAAATCCGATTGAGGGAGAACAAAAAGTTAGACGATATTTCAGAGATCGAATGGCTTCAGGTTGTCGAGGTTCTGGAGGAAGAAAGTGACTACGTAGTCGTGAGCTTATTGTGTACTCATTCTTTCGCTAAGTCCGCCATAGAGCTTTCGAATATCCAAGTTTACCCTCCGTATGGAATTGATTCTGTAAGGGGAATGGAAATCCGCATGTCGGGACTATCTGATTCGGTCAGAAGGTTTGTTTCAATACTCAGAGTAGTCCTCCCCCCTGATAAAATAAGTGTAAATTCAATTAGAGACCCAGAGAGAAATGGTTGGACTGATGGACTGACTAAAAAGCAAAAAGAAGTGATTTCCTATGCCATTGGCAGGGGATATTTCGAACCTGATTCGAAAATCAAATTAAAGGATATAGCTGAAGGACTGGGAATGGCTAGAAGTACACTTGGCGAACACATGAAAAGAGCAGAGTACGAAATCATGAAAAAAGTAGCTGAAGATCTCGATTGACCCCAAGGGGGTCAAAACACAATGCTCAAGTTGTTGAATGCTCCGGTCGGTATAATGGTGCAGTACAGCCTCCCCATGGTACCCGGGCCAGAGAAGATTAACTGGGAGGCCCAAGTAAACGGTAGAATGGTCAGTTTTCCAATCGATAGCAATGCTATTCTTTTAGATATTCTACGAGATAAAGGAGGTAGCTTAGGCACTAAAAGAGGGTGCGATATGGGAACTTGTGGTTGTTGTAGCGTGATAATCGATGGAACCCCGAAACTGTCTTGTTTGGTACTAGCTCAAGAGGCGAATGGATGCGAAATTACCACTGTTGAGGGTTTATCTTCTGGCCATCACCTACACCCTATCCAACAGACATTTGCGGATTGCGGAGGGAGTCAGTGTGGTTTTTGCACACCAGGTTTTCTTGTAGTTTCAGCAGCTCTTTTACAAGGGAATCCATCTCCTAATACTGAAGAGATAAAAACCGCGATTGAAGGAAATCTGTGCCGATGCACGGGTTACCAACAAATTGTTGATGCTATTGTCAAGGCTTCAGAAATACTAGTCTCTGGAAGCTCAATAGAAGACTCGACTTTGCCAAAGAGTGACCCTCACCCAGGATTTTCAGGAGAGTAGTGAGATGTCAACTGGCGATGGGTCGTCCAAAACAAAGGAAGATTCTGATGCATCGGACTCCAATGAGATGGTTGGGTATAGGCAACAGCCTGGAAAATTGCCTTTTTCTAAACCCGGATCAGGAGGCAAGAATCGCTTTTCTGAGCCAACTGATTTGTCAATGATACCAGAGTCCAAGGGAGGGAATCTCGCTCAACCATGGGGCTCACACCGGCATGATGGCCTAGTTAGTGGTCAAATAATTGGGAAGCCGACTTCTCTGGTAGATAGTAATTGGAAGGTCACAGGTCAGGCGAAATATGGGGATGACATCAGACTCCCGGGCGAGATTATAGGTAGGATTCTTCGAAGTCCACATCATTATGCCAGAGTCCTCTCCATAGATGTAACCAAGGCAATGGAGTTGGAAGGTGTCCTCGGAATAGCAACTGGAGATGACGCCCCAGGAAAGTTCGGTGTACTTCCTGTGACCAAAGATGAGCATGCTATGGCTGTTGAAAAGGTGCGTCACGTCGGCGATTTAGTCGCCTGTGTAGCCGCAGTTGATGAACCGACAGCCAGAGAGGCGTGCAGACTGATCGAAGTTGAGTACGAAATTTTGGACTCGATTCATGATATCAAAATGGGCCTTGAAGACTCTGAAAATCCAATCCATGATAGAGGAAAATATCATATCGGCGAATCAAATGTTCAAAAGAGGGTTTTCCAACAATTTGGGAATGTTTCAGAGATGAAGGAAAATTCCATAGCTAGCCACGAAGCGAATTGGACTTTCACAGGCGTAAATCATGGCTTTACTGAGCCCCATGCAGTGGTTGCACATTGGGACCCTTCGGGAAGATTAACCCTTTACACTCCACAACAAGTCCCACACTACCTCCATAGGGCCCTTGCAGATGTTCTAGAGGTACCAATGCATCAGATCAACGTATACAGGACATTTGTAGGAGGGGGGTTTGGAGGCAAGTCTGACCCATTTCCGCATGAGATGTGTGCTGCTATATTAGCTCGTAAGACAGGTAGACCGGTAAGAATTAATTTTGACAGGGAGGAGGTTTTCTGGGTCAATAGGGGACGTCATCCATCCAAAATTTCCATGTCTCTCCATGCGGATTCCTCCGGTAGACTGTGTGGCATAGAAACTGATGCATTAATTGATGGGGGGGCCTTTGCCTCCTTTGGACACGTAACTACCTACTACAACGGAGTCCTCCATACTGCGCCCTACGAGATTGGAGCTTTTCACTACACTGGAGCCAGAGTTTGGACGAATAAACCAGCCAGTGGCGCTATGAGGGGGCATGGTGCTGTGAATTCAAGATGCGCAGTTGAGACAGGAATAGATGATTTATCCGAAAGCTTGGGAGTGGACCCTATAGATTTCAGATTGGCCAATCTCCTTCCCCCTCACAGTGCCACGATTACAGGTTTTAGAGTGACCAGTATTGGCATGAGGGAGTGTTTAGAGAGAGTTAAACAAGAGTCTGGTTGGAAAGAAAAATTCAGGAAGATGCCCCTGGGAAAGGGAATAGGTGTAGGATGCGGATTCTTCATTTCGGGAAGCGGGTTGCCAATACACTGGGACCCCAATAAATTCCCGCATGCTACTGTGCACCTCAAGATCGATATGGATGGAGGAGTGACGGTGCATACTGGGGCCGCGGATATAGGACAGGGATCAGACACGGTTGTAGCCCAGTCAGTTGCTGAGGTCCTAGGATTGCCCCTAGATATGATTAGAGTAAGAAGTAGAGAGAGTGATACCTCTCCTGTTGACCTGGGGTCGTATTCATCAAGAGTGACTTTCATGAATGCTAATGCGGCAATATCTGCCGCGATGGAAATCCGGGACGATTTGCTCAATGCGACTAGTGATATAACCGGGGCTTCCGTAGAGTCTTTGGTAATAGGTGACCGTAGGATTTTCAATAAAGCTGATCCAGCTGTTGGTGTTTCTTATCTCGAAGCCCTACACAAGGCCCAAGAAGATAGGGGGGCTTTGGTTTCGTCTGGTTCCTACAGAACTCCGCCTATGGGTAGAGCTCACAAGGGAGCTGCTGCCGGACTTGCACCTGCCTACTCGTTCTCCGCTTACGTCGCTGAAGTCGATGTTGACATAGAGACGGGGCAGACCAGAGTTGAGAGGGTTTGGGCTGCACATGATTGTGGTAAGGCACTTAATCCACTTGCTGTTGAGGGTCAGATCATAGGTTCGTGCCATATGGGGATGGGTCAAGTCCTCAGTGAGGAGATGAAATACGGTAGAACTGGTCATTTGATTAATCCTGATTTACTTGACTACAAGATACCTACTGTTCATGAGATGCCTCTTGTGACCCCAATAATTGTTGAGTCCAATGATCCAGAGGGCCCCTTTGGAGCCAAAGAAGCTGGAGAAGGGCCACTTCTCCCTATTTTGCCAGCAGTTGTCAATGCTGTTTACGACGCTATTGGGGTTAGAGTTGACGTATTACCAATAACTCCAGATAGACTTTACAAGGAAATCGAAAAGAAATGTAGGAAAGAAGGGGTTGATGATCCTCTAGATCTTGCTCCACCCACACTTGACTACTCGGCACTGCAGGGAGCTTTAGAAGAGCGAGCAGCCCTGCATTCGGAGAGAGATATCGAGAGGCGTTACGATAACGATCCACCTCCCTATCACAATGGGGCACTATTCGGCCTCGACCCGGAAGTACCTGGAGATGAGCAAGACTCCAGATGGGCAGCTGTTGTCATTCCTCCAGAAGGTTACTTGGATAATCCTGGCCTTGCAGGTAGTGCTTGGAAGCATGTTGAGAGGCGTCACAGGGAGGGTAAAAAATGAGGATGCCCCCATTTAATCTACACAATCCATCCACTCTAGAAGACGCGTTTACGAAGGCGTCGGAATTAGAGTCGTCTGGCGAAGAATTCGATTGGATATCCGGAGGTACAGACTTGATACCGAATTACAAGTGGCACCTCAATACAAAAAAGAATGTCATATCCTTGTCGGGGATTGAGGAACTCCATGAGCTTGGAACAAATAAAATTGGATCGATGGTGACTCTGCAAGAATTAGTCGAGTCAGGGTCTGTTCACCCTCTAATTAGCGAGGCTGCGAGCAAGGTTGCGAGCATAATGGTCAGGAGATCCGCAACACTTGGAGGGAATATCTGCTTGGATACGAGATGCTTCTGGTATAATCAAACTGAGCAATGGAGGGAATCGATAGAATGGTGTCACAAATGTGACTGTGGGACAGGTGCAGATTGTAGAGTAATTCCCAATCAAAACGAGCTCTGTGTAGCTACTTACCAAGCAGACATGGCCCCAGTTCTGATGTGCTTGGGAGCAGTCATTCACCTCTCTTCTCCAATTGGTTCCAGATCTATGCCGATTAATGAGTTCTTCAAGTTGGACGGGATGACAAAGAATGTACTGAAAAATGGAGAGATAGTCACTCATATCACACTGCCTGATGATATATCTGAGTGGAAAGGAGACTATCAGAAATTACGTCAAAGAGAAAGTTGGGATTTCCCCGAAGCTGGTGTTGCCGTAACATGGAAGATGGGGACTGATGGGCCAAGTGAATTACGAGTAGCAACTACTGGCCTGGAATCTGTGCCCTCGTTACACATTGAAGAGGCCACACGGGCATTGGAGGATTGGAATGGAAAGGAGAGTGTAGCATCACTTTCCGAATCAATAAGGAAATCTGTGAAGCCCTGTCTCTTATACACATCTCCGAGCCCACGAGACTTACGTGCATC
>CAXHFM010000049.1:0-8580 GCA_964016345.1 uncultured Candidatus Poseidoniales archaeon
GGGAGTTTGTCGGCATAGTAGGCCCTAACGGTAGTGGAAAGTCAACTCTAATGCTTGCGATTCTTGGTATTCTAAAGCCAAGTAGGGGTTCAATAGAGATTTACGGAAATCCTCCATTGTCTAGAAAACTTCACAGAAGGATTGGCTGGGTTTCACAGGCCGCAGCAAACCTACCTAATGACGTAAGGCTAACCGTTCGTGAACTGGTCAGGCTCGGAACAGTTAACCCAGGTAATATGTTCGATTGGTGGGACATTGGTCGCCGTGAAAGAGTGGATAATGCAATCAGTATGACCGGCCTTGAGGACGTTGAAGATATCGATATATCCCGCCTTTCAGGGGGGCAGAGACAGCGCGCCGTAATCGCGAGAGCTCTTGCTACAGAAGCTGACTTTATCCTACTGGATGAGCCTTTGGTAGGGATAGACCGAGACTCTCGTAATTCTCTACTGAAGCTACTTGATCATCTTTGCCACGAAGAAGGTAAAACCATTTTGATGGTATCACATGATCTTACAGCGATCAGAAGAACAGCGCATAGGATGATTTTTCTAGAGGAAAGCATTAGATTCGACGGACCAACTAGTAGCTTTCCTGATTTGGAGAAACTAGCTGATTTACGAGGAATTAACGATCCTCATGAGGACCAAACAATGCCTGTGGAAAATTAGTAGTGTGAGAATATGGGAATTGGCATATTTATCCTTGAATCGGTCACTCCATTAATGGAGTCAATGGCACCTCACATGCCAGGAGAAACTTTTCCTAAGTTTTTCACTTTGGAGATGTTCCAACGTTCGTTACTTGCAGCAGTAATGGTCGCCATTGTAGGCGGATTTCTTGGTTCATTTCTACTCATCCGAAATCTTTCTTTAATCGGAGACGGACTTGCTCACGTTTCATTCGGTGGAGTGGCGGTTGGCATAGTCATTGGCGCCGCTTCTCCATTATGGTATGCCTTGGTATTCAGCACAATTGCATCCATAATAATATACGAACTCCAATCGAGAGAAATACTAACAGGAGACGCCTCGATTGCCATATTTCTCACAGGGATGCTCTCATTCGGTCTGGTATTACTGAGATATTCTGGAGTTGGGATTACAGTACAAGTAGAGAGTTATCTATGGGGTAGCCTACTTCTCACCTCATCCGATGATCTGGATTTGATAGCGTTAATTTCGATAGCATCATTGATACTAATCACAATGATTCGACCAGCCTTATTGGCTACAACAGTCGATCCCTTAGCATCCTTGGTCCAAGGTATACCAGTTCGTGCAATCGGTCTTCTTTTCAGTTGTATCACCGCAGCAGTTGTAGTTAGCATGGTTCAGGTGGTGGGGACCCTATTGGTTACAGCTTTACTAGTCACCCCAGCAGCTACGGCACAGTTAGTCGGTCGAAGCTTCCGCTCATGTTTGGCTTGGACACAATTTTTCGGACTCAGCTCGGTTTTCTTGGGGATTTACTTCTCAGCAGAGCTGAACACAGGCAGTGGCGCTATGATTGCCTTGGTCGCCGCGATCATTTTTTCGATAGTAGCCTTCCCAAAATTTTTCGTGTTATTCAATCCATCGAATCTAGCGAGGCTCTCGACCCAAATACCTCTTGATATGCCTGAATCAAGTATTATCGAAGTCGAAAGTGAAGTAAAGTAGGCTAGTACTAGATGAGATTGTCTATAATATCATCCAAATCCTGTCTTTTTCCGCAGTAGTAGCATCTAACTTCAATCGGATCTCGGCTGTAGAGCACCAGTTTCTGTGGAAGAGGCTCTCTGGGGTTCTGGGTGATGCAGTTCGAAAATGTGCATCTTGCGACATTTACAAGCTCCTCCGCCAGCTCAACGACCCTCTTCTCCGCAACACCATAGTTTCTGATGATAGCCACACTTGCATTCGGCGAAATCAATGCTAGTCTGTCCAGCTCCTCTTGATTCAGCTCCAAGTCCTCGATTTTGAGTAGATCTTTTCTTCCCATTTTGTCACTGGGGACATTCATCACTAGCGAGACTGGATTCGATCTGTTTGTATCGATTCTGAGCATCTTGATTACTTGCAACGCGTGACCTGCTGGGATATGGTCTATCACCGTACCATTGCAGATTGCAGTAACCCTCCTCATCTCACTCATTTCTTCACCTCCTCTGGTATCTCTACGCCAAGACTCCTGCAAAGAAGTGCCATTCTAGTCGGTACGCCATTGAATGCCTGTTGGAAGTATCTAGCATTTACTGTGGAGTCTAAACTGGGATGTAACTCACTAACCCTGGGGAGGGGGTGCATCACAATCATGCCATCCTTGGCATTGTCCATATCCTCGGCGCCCAACATGTATATTCCTGCAACCTTCGCATACTCGTCCTCATCTGGAAAGCGCTCTTTCTGGATTCTCGTCATGTAGATGACATCGGCATCAGGAATAGCCTCGACCAAATCGGTTGACTCTGAAATTGTAGCACCAGAAGCGCGAAGGTCATTCACAATCTCATCAGGCATCATTAGTGTTTCAGGAGAGACAAGAGTCAGCTCAGCTCCGAAACGAATTAGAGCATGAGATAGGCTATGCACTGTTCTGCCGTATCTCAGATCACCGACTAGAACCACATTAAGGCCCTCGATGGTACCATGAGCCTCCATTATTGTGAAGAGGTCGAGCATGGTCTGAGTAGGATGATTTCCAGCACCATCCCCTGCATTCAGAATTGGGATATCTATCGCATCAGCACTATACTGGGCAGCTCCTTGCCTCGGATGCCTGATTACGGCTATGTCCGCATAACCTTCGACCATCTGCATGGTGTCGAAAAGCGTCTCTCCCTTGGAGACAGAGGTTCCGATGGAGCTGAAGTTCAGAACAGACCCACCAAGCCTCTTCATAGCCGTTTCAAAGGACATCCTTGTCCTGGTCGAGTTTTCATAGAACATGTTTGCAAGAACCTTCCCTTCTAGAAGAGGGAGGTGAACTGCGCCTCTCGCTACAGGCACAAGTCTGACCGAATCTTCCAGAACAGACAATATTTCTTCGTTACTAAGGTCATCCATGGTCACTACGTCGGACATCGCTCTCCCTTCGCTCCGGTGGTGGCAAGGTCATATGTGTTGTCATTAGCTAGTAACAGAATATTGTCAGTAAACCGTCGTCTTGATGTGTAGTGTACGACCCCACAAGTCTGATGATAATCAGCCGAACGCCCCTCAGGGCCTCCTTCTGTGGAGGAGGTACGGATATCGACTCGTTCTCCAAATCGGAAGAGATCGGGGGGAAGGTTGTATCTCTGGCTATTGACAAATACATCCACGTTCTGGTGAACAAGAGATTCGATGAGAGAGTCAGAGTATCATACTCCTCTCTGGAGTTAGTGGATGACTTTGAGGATCTCAAACACGAGCTCGTTAGGGAGGCTATGAGGCTAACCGGAGTTACTTCCGGAGTAGAGATTACCACTATCGCAGATATACCATCAAGAGGCACAGGACTGGGCTCTTCATCAACGGTAACAGTCGGACTACTGAATGCCCTGCACAAATTTGCAGGTCGTGACGCATCTCCCGATCAATTAGCGGAAGAAGCGTGCTTGATAGAGATAGATATCCTTGGACAGCCTATCGGCAGGCAGGATCAGTATGCGGCAGCTTTCGGAGGAATCAATGTAATCTCCTTTGACTCTGAAGGAGTACGAGTGGAACCGATAATGGTATCCTGTGAGTCACAAATAAGAGATGAGTTCACACTGGTATTTACTGGTTTATCTAGGAGTGCTTCTGAGGTACTAAGGGAGGTCCCGAGAGATCCTAACAACAAGTTAACGAGACTTAGAAAAATCAGAAATCAGGCTGATACCGCAGAACAATTTCTCAGTGAAGGTGAACTTTCTAAACTAGGAATTTTGATCGGCGAGGCTTGGCACGAGAAGAGAGGAATTTCTGCAGGGGTATCTGGTAATGAGATAGACTCCCTTCACGATGAGATAATGTCGTTAGGGGCATCTGGAGCCAAGCTACTTGGTGCGGGAGGAGGAGGATTCTTCCTAGTTCATGGGGAGAAAGATCTCAGAGACAGACTTCGTCAATTACACGCAAAAAATAGACTTATTCCATTAGGGATAGATGATATTGGATCAACAATTATCTTCGAAGGATGATGAGAATGTCCGTGAATAAATCAGTAGCTGTCTTCTTGACAATAATAGTCATCTTGACTCCCCCGAGTTTTGCTGAGTCTGATGATGAGGTCACCAGCTCCGAGCAAATTCAGATAAACGGCCAGGCTACCCTCTCTCTCACAGGGGACCTACTTCCCGACTCTCAGGTTAATGCTACTTGGAGTTTGGAAATTGTAATTCCAGAGGAATATGGCACCGATTTACTACCCAACCAGCCAACTGGAATCAGATCGCAGATCGATAATCACCTAGGTAACTCAGATGGGATTATCACGGAATCTGAGATTTCTGATTTCATAGAGCTGTTGACCAACGCTAGATCATGGATTAACTCAGAGGTAGCTGGATGTTGTATGTTCGACTATACCGAACTAACTCTCTTATCGCCAGTAACGGTGGTTGTTTCCCCTCCTTCCGTTGGTTCAGTAAATAGTACAAGCTCCGGAACATGGGGTTGGTCGGAATCCGCCGAGTTGATGGCTAATACTGACCTGAGGACGACAAGGCTACTCGATCTTCCCAGAACAGGGTCCCTGATTGAAGAAGTTCCGCTTCTCATCTCAATCCAAGAACCATGGGAATTCAGATTCAGTGCAATGCAGGGGATAATATCCGGTGAACCCGGCTCTTTCACTGTTCTAAGAGCAGAATCTCCTGTCTACTCAACAATCAGAATAGCAATAGGCGAGAACTCCCCTCCTTCAGTGACAGTCAGTAGATCTGGTGGGATGTCTATTTCTGCTCCTCTTAATGGTACGATATATTTCATCTCAGAGTGTGAAGATAGCATATTGGAGACTCCCACCTTCAACTGGAGACTCTCCAACAACGGAACAATTCTGAATAGCTCGGTTGGAGAATATGATTCCGATGGGCGCGTCGTCATTCCTGTTAATCCTGTACAGAATGGCTTCTTGTCTGGAGATATTCTCAGTGCAGATTTAACCTGCATCGACTCATTTGGGACTTCCTCAACTTGGTATGGGGATATAATAATCGATGGACAAAATCCTAGCTACGATATCAGATTCACAGAAATAACATCTGAAGGAATCGAGGTCCAGCGTAACGAATCCGAACACAGCATGATCATTAGATCGGACAGTGAGCTTTTTGTTGACGTTATTACTTCAGACAACTCCAATCTTCCCGTTTCAGTACAGGTAGTGTCAAATAAATCACAGGGGTGGAGACATTTCTCTAATGATGAGCTGTATTTCTCAGCCGTCTTTAATCAAGGAGATCAGGTCAATGGGATGCATCTATCTGTTGATGAGAGGCACCAAGAGAGAGCGAATAGTCACTGGGAGCTATTGTTGAATGTTACAGACGAAGCAGGGAATACAGTAAAGAGAACGTGGGACATCGTAGTTGAGGACTCTGCGGGACCAGTAATCATTCCACAGATCACTGCGAACTCCACCCGTGTGAGTCCTTCAGAACCTGCTCGTGAAGGGGATAATATCCTTCTCACTCTCACCGAGTCCTACGATGATCTGGATAGTATAATGAACACACTGTGGACGGTTTGGATAAATGGAGATCAAAAATATACAAACGTCTTGTGGACAGAGGCAGAAAAGATAGAGTTGTCAAATCTGGGAGTAGGAATCCATTCTATGGAGATACTGGCCACCGACTCTCTGGTAAATTCAGCATACATCTCATTCCAATTCTCTATTGAACCCACGGAGGGCTTCAATCTTGAGATAATCCAAACCGAGATTACCGGCGACCAGATTATCGGTAATACGATAAATTTCCGGGCTTCAATAAATAATCACCAATCATCAGTAGGCTCAGCTAGAGCTTGCTATGCAGAGACCTGCTCGGCCTATGTCATGATTCCAGGGGCAACATCTTCCTCTTCGGGATATTTCGAAATAGATGCTGATATCCAACTCCTCGAGGCAGGTCCTCTAGATATCAGAATAGAGTGGATAGGAAACGAAGATGGAGAATCAGGAACTCTAAATCTCAATCAATCAATAATGGTCTCAGAGCAAGATGATGAGGTATCGGACTATCAAGTCCAGGCATTTTTCGCTGTGCTTTCTGCATTGGCTTTCCTCAGCTTCCTCGCAAACCGTCTATGGGGAAAAGAATCAATGAGGCCCTAGGGGCAATCACCAATCAGTGAAGCTCATGAGAGATGATACTACCTCAAGAGGCATGGTCCTGCTTCCTGACTACCCAACCAGGGTCGTAAATGAGCATAGGATAAGGGTCGAGAAAATCGCCTTATTGGGCTTACTGTCAATAATAGTAGGAGGAGCATGGTGGCTTTGGCCAGCAGTCAATGGTGAGGTCGACCTGTTATCTAGATCAAGCCACGTCTTCTTGCTTTTTGGATCAGCAATTCTACTCTCAGATTTGATTGATTTCGGCCCTGTAGAGAAATCTAGAATAGGGTCAATATCAAACATAGTTTGGCCCAGCTTAATCGCTGTTGCCGGCTCAGAATATTCAACTGTAGACGAGAAGATTGCCTCTGTCTTGATGCTAAGTGTAGCACTTTACCTGTGGAGCGTATCACAATATATTTTGAATCATTCACTTGCAACTAGGAGACTCAGAGGAACAACAAGTGTAGTAGGATTGGCTTTCGCAATCGCAACAATGGTGGCATTGAGCTCTAACACTGAAATTTGGGCATTAGTAGGACTTTCAATTTCCTACACCTTAATTCCTGATCTACTTTCTAAAGATGAGATGCATGATATCAGAAAGCAATTTTCTTCCAGTCTAGAGAGTGCAGAAGACCTGATGATTACACTCAGGTCAAATAACTCAGGACTAGAGCAAGCCCACTCTCTTCTAACCAATGCTAGAGAAATTGGCTGGAAAAACCCCCATAAGGGTCTGCTGATGATCGAGGAGGCTGAGAGCGAGGCTAGGCGTATAATAGCAATTTCTCAGGATCTCGGAGACATACAAGAAGACGCGCTCTCTTATGTGATCAGCGCTGAGAACATTTCCAAGACAGCAAGGGGGCCCCGCAAAGCCTACGATATGGCAGTAAGAGAATCTGAACTAGGATCACTGAGAGAGGCTGAGATACTATTCAGAACAGCCAAGACGAAGGCATCTGTGGTGATTGAACACTGGCAAGAAGCCATCGAAGCAATTTCGGAAGGTGAGAGATTACTATCTAATCTCGAGGGACACTCCTCTGATAATATCAGAGGTATTCTGGAATCTGCCAAGCAATCCCTTGATGCAGAAGATCCGGTGACGGCAAAGAGCATGGCTTCAAACATCCCGAATCATATAGAGAGTCTTACCAGTTTACAATCTGACTCACTAAAGGCTCTGGAAGAAGCAGAAAAGTCGATTAAGTCCTTGGAAGGAGAGTCTCTCAGTAAGCACTTGGAGATGATTTCAGAATCTAGAAAGGCACACGAGGAGGGTAACTACCCGCTATCCAAGGGAATCTCTGACAGTATCGTTAGAGATGTAAGGGACATTTCAGAATCTTCCAATGAAGTAACTAGAGCGCTCAGGCAGAGAAATAAGCTAGAATCTAGGTTTCCAAAGCACGGAGACTGGATGGAGAGACTCGATATTGTAGCCAATCTTTCCGAATCTTCCGAATGGTCAAAGGCATCCTCGGAATTACAATCACTAACCAACGATCTCCAATTATTTGAGGCCGAGATATCTGATGCTGGGGAGCTAATAGATTTCGTAAACTCAGAATGGTCTTCTCTGAGTAAGAAGCTCGACTCAAGAGGCATAGGAATTGAAGATTCTGACAGGTCCTCGTCTCTCAGAGCTATCTCCATAGCAGAGAAGATGCTAGAGGAAGGAGACGTTCAATCGTGCCTGAAGTCCTTGGGCGAGGCGGATTCAGCGATGGAAAGACTCAGAAGAAGACTGTAGGTAATCCTCAATTTACATTGATCATCAAATAACACAATAATGGCCATTGTAATTTACTCTGCTTCTTCTGTTTTGGCAGTTGTATCAATCCCATTGTTGATAGTCAAGTTCCTTATGCATCTAGTCGTGGACCTAGTTCTTGTTGGCTCATTTCTCCTATTCATGACCGCATTTGCTGGAGTCGGTCTGGCCAGTATGCTGGTCAAAGAGGATACCACTGATGACTATCTAGTGGCAGGAAGGGGGATGCATCCTGCACTCGCAGCATTGTCCGCAGTCAGTACTTGGAACTCCGGATACATGTTCATCGGATTCATAGGTTTCACATTCACGATGGGATACTCGATAGTTTGGATAGCGGTTGGGTCCATGATAGGACAGATTCTAGCATGGCTATGGCTGTATAAGTTCATACAGCAATCCGCTAATGAGAGGGGACTAAGGTCACTATCATCTCTAGTTTCGGAAGCAACTGGCTCTCCAGAGGCAAAGTTAGCAGCCATGCTTTCGATACTATTCCTTTCAGTATA
>CAXHFM010000050.1:0-8345 GCA_964016345.1 uncultured Candidatus Poseidoniales archaeon
GATGCACGTAAGTCTCGTGGGCTCGGAGATGTGTATAAGAGACAGGAGTCAGGGCGTT
Organism: uncultured Candidatus Poseidoniales archaeon; assembly: GCA_964016345.1. GTDB lineage: Archaea > Thermoplasmatota > Poseidoniia > Poseidoniales > Thalassarchaeaceae > MGIIb-O5. Next base: position 59 of record CAXHFM010000050.1, read on the forward strand.
TGAAGAAGGCCTTCTTTACATTGGAGAGAAAGATGTTCCAAATTGGGACCATGATTATCCATTTTGGGACAGTTGTGAGGTCCCTATGGAAGGGAATATTGCCAGATTCCATAGAGTGGCATTGCCAACGGTCAGGGAAGACCTCGAAATGGCCAAGTGGCTAGAGTGCATAGAGGTCGATGCGGTTGTTTGTTCTGGTTCAAGGAAAAATGTCACGATGTGGGAAGAATGGATGTACGGAGCATCGTCTCTAATGAGGGTGTCATCAATGTCTGGGATTCCGACTCTTGGTATTTGTTTTGGTCACCAACTTCTGTGTAAATCTCTGGGTGCCGAGGTCACCAGGGCAGAAAGCATGTCAAGCGGGGTCTGGAACATGAAACTAAGCGACGAAGGGCATAAAGATATTTTGTTCGATTTATGTAAAGTTGAACACGTCGGTCCTGCAGTGGTTTACTCACATCAGGATCATGTAGTGACTATGCCAGAAAACTCTGTTTTACTAGGTTCTGCATCCCATAATGAGATTACTGCGATCAGAGTCCTGGGCGCTAGTGGGGACAAGCTGCCTGCATGGGGGGTACAGTTCCACCCAGAAGCGGCCAAGCACAGGATTGAACGCGCATTTCAATGGGGCCACATTAGCGAAAATGAGATGCTTTCATTACAGAGAGATCACGATGGAGCTGGAGTTCTGGAATCTTTTGCTAATGTGGTTTTGGCGCGTACTACTTAGTTGCCTTCAATGGCGTCCTTTTACGGCTTGAATTATAAGTGGGACTTTTGTCGCGAGACCGATACAGGTTGATACCATGATAGAAGGAGAGACACTAGGAACAATTGGAATGGGAGTAGGAGTATTCGGCCTACTTGTCGCATTCATGCTATACAGGAAAGTTGATTCAATAGAGATTGAGAATGAGACAGTTGCAAAAATAACTGAGCGTATTCATGACGGAGCCATGGCATTTATGGTTGCTGAATACAGAATGCTCTCCATATTCATAGCTGTCGTCGCCGCTCTTTTGTTCGTCGGAGGAAGCTATAACGACGATCTTGGAATGGAGACAACTGTAGCATTCATAATTGGTGCACTGTGTAGTGGGGCAGCGGGATTCAGTGGGATGAAATCTGCCACGAGCGCCAATGGCAGAACAGCCCAAGCAGCAGCTAATGGAGGCCAGGCCGCCGCACTGACCACCTCCTACAACGGAGGAGCAGTGATGGGCCTAGCGGTTGGAGGGCTGGGGCTCTTTGGAATCTCATTGATGTTCTACTTCACTGAAACAGATTTCCTTACAGTAGCTAACATTGCTGGATTTGGGATGGGTGCATCATCAATTGCTCTTTTCGCCCGTGTGGGTGGCGGGATATACACCAAAGCCGCGGATGTTGGAGCTGATTTGGTAGGAAAGGTAGAGGCTGGTATACCAGAGGATGACCCGAGAAATCCTGGCGTTATTGCAGATAACGTTGGAGACAACGTTGGAGATGTTGCTGGCATGGGTGCTGATATCTTCGAGTCTTTCGTGGGTTCAATAATTGCAGCTATGGTGATTGCATCTGCTAGCGACCAGATGGGATCTGAATATCTAATGATACCAATTCTTCTGGCTATTGTTGGATATCTTGCGTCCATAGTCGGCGTGTTCTCGATTTCAGCCATGAAAAATATGGATGCTGGGGCGGCTCTAAGAAACACTACTTTCATCGGAGCAGGTCTCTTCATAGGCGTTGGCTATCTAGCTCTAGACTACTATGACATGGACACCCAAGTCATATTTGCAGTTGCGATTGGTAGCTTGGTAGGAATCCTAATCGGATTAGTGACAGAGTATTACACCGGAATAGAGCCTGTCTTTGGATTCAAAGTAAAGGCGATACCCTACATCGGAGAGGCGTCCAAGACAGGTAGTGCGACCAATGCTATTGCGGGCCTAGCTGTTGGGATGGAGTCTGTGATGGTTCCAGTGTTGCTAATATCTGCAGGAATATATGGCGCCAATGATGTAATGAACGGTGGGGATATGGGACTTTATGGCATAGCAATGGCGGCTATGGGAATGCTAGGTACTGTTGGAGTTACAATGACGGTTGACGCGTATGGACCTGTTGCTGACAACGCTGGTGGAATTGCTGAGATGTCAAGTTTAGGAAAGGATGTTAGGGACATCACCGATGGCCTTGACTCCATAGGAAATACGACTGCTGCGATAGGAAAAGGATTCGCTATTGGGAGTGCTGCTCTAACCGCATTAGCTCTCTTCGCGGCCTACAAAACCAGTGCATCACTGAGCGCGGCTGACCTTTCACTGACCAATCCCGATGTGGTAATCGGACTTCTTATCGGAGGCGGATTGCCCTTCGTAGTAGCTGCTATGACCATGAAATCAGTTGGTAGAGCTGCTGAAGCTATGATTACCGAAATTAGACGTCAATTCAGGGAAATTGAAGGACTTCTAGAAGGAAAGGAAGGTGTCGAACCAGACAGTGCTACATGTGTTGATATTTCCACTCAGGCTGCTCTTAGGGAGATGATCATGCCCGGAATGATAGCAATTTCCAGTCCAGTGGTAATTGGGCTAGTATTGGGTCCTGCCGCTCTTGGTGGCACATTGGCCGGCGCTACAGCTACTGGAGTTCTGATGGCACTATTCATGGCCAATGCAGGAGGAGCTTGGGACAATGCAAAGAAGGCTATTGAACAGGGAGAAATTGATGGAGCAGAAAAGGGGGATGCCGCTCACTCAGCTGCTGTTGTTGGAGACACCATTGGAGATCCTTTCAAGGACACCAGTGGTCCTTCCCTGAACATTCTAATCAAGCTGATGTCAATCGTATCGGTTGTTATCGCTGGATTACTCTGATAACCAAGGCGTCAGTCTCTTGACTGTAGTCCCTGTCGCATGGCCATGAGTCGCAGATCTGCAATTGGAATGGCCTGTTTGATGACGTTGTGCATTCTCTCTGGTTGTATCGAGACGGGGGATTCTGGGCAATCGGGAGAATCTGGGGAAGGCAGCGTGATTCTCCCCGAATGGGAAGTCGGAAATAATTGGCTTTACACATTTGTCACACCACAATTCGGAGAGGATAGCGCAAGGCTGGTTGTTGCAGAAATTGATAACGAATCCGGAGATTATCAGGTCGGTATTTCGTCAGAGAGGGAAGCTCAAAGACATGCGGTTATAAACCATAATCCATTTCTGGGAAGGATGACAATTGATGGATTGTCAGTATACGAAAATGGAGTACCCCAACAAGTATTCTCATTTCCATGGGTCATCGGTGATGAATGGTCATTCATCCTATTCGGCCAAGAATGGAGTGCTACTACTGATTCCATAAACAATGGAAATGCCAGAGTAAGCGCGGAGTCATCTGAAGGTCATGAATTGCAATATACATTCAGCGGAAGTGATGGTTTCCTTGAAAGACTAGTTTGGGAGGACTCGGAGGGGCGAAACCAGTTACGTATGGATTTGAATGTCGCTAGATCAAGCTATGAAGGGGACGTTTTCTTCTACAGGGCTAGAGACTTAATTGATCGTCTGTACGAGGAGAATGACCAGGAAATATATGACTCATTTTTTGACGATGGGCATCCAACAGAAGGAGATTGGGATACCTTGGTTTGGTATCTTGATGTAGAAATTGCATCCAATGGGGCCTCCTCCGGTTCCCTGACAATGAAAGATCATTCTGGAGCATCCCCTCTTACTCGTGCATGGGGATCCGGAGCGACAGAAAAGGGAGCGATAGGAACCATACCTTCCAACTCTGGAGATTACTCGCTTACAGTAACGGTTCGTGGACAATCGTCGTACATCCACCTCAAGGTTGCCGGAGCATTGGTTTTCCAATGGAATCTGTGAGGGATTGGATGAGCAAGGGTACGCTCATAATGATGCACGGAATGACTGGAACGTCTGAAAAGATGGAGGAACTCGCACGGGGATTAACTCCCGATGGATGGTCGACTTTATGCCCCCAGGCGAAGATTAGGCATCCTACAAGAGGAGGGTTTGCATGGTGGCTTTTCGAGGAAGGTGTCTCCAAGGACGAGTCGATGTCCCAGATAGAAGATTCATTAGCGGGAATCTTGGAGATAATACCTGATGGCCCGATAATTGTTGGTGGCTTTTCACAGGGGGGTGCGATGGCATCGGCCTTGCTAGAGACTGAGGCGAGTAGTTCGATAGTTGGACTAGTATTGATTGCCACAAAAACAGCTAGGCCTGAAGAATTGAGAGTGTCGCTTCCTCTCCTGAAGCCACGACCAGTGATATGGATGCATGGGAAGCGCGATCATTTGGTCCCATTAGACTTGGGAATGGAACATATCGAAATCTTTGAGGAATCTGGCTGGCCTGTAACTAGGTTTGAGCATGAAAAGGGACACATGGTTAATCTCAATCAATTTGATGAGATGCGAGAGCAGGTCTCTGTGATGGCGAAAAATTCTCAAAGATAGTCAATCAGATGATCGGACCCTCCGACAAATATCGGCGAGTCTTGCCTTAAGTCAAATATCACAGGAACAGTTCTATGGCCCGTCTCGGAGATAATTTTCTGTCTGAGGCCATCGTAGTAGTCCAAATTAATCTCAGTATATGTTAGATGGTTGGCATCCAGGGTGCGAGCGGCTCTGGTACAATATGGACAAACCGTTTGACTAAAGAATAGAAAGTCCGTATCTGCGGACCTCAGGTGTTCAAGCAGAGACGACATCCGGTTCGCCTTCCTCCCACCATACCTCAGAGGCCTCTCCTAGGTCTCCTCCATAATCCTCATCTTTATCATCACCTAGCCTTCCTTCCAGAACTCTATCACACTCATCTGGATCAATGAAGACTAGGAATATCACTGTCAATAGAGTAAGTGCCGCTCCTAGGTATAAAGCTGAGATGTAATCCATGATTTCGATCGCCTTGCCAGTCAGACTAAGTGCGATGACGCCTGAAAGATTGAACATGGACATGTATGCTGTGAATTGAGTCCCTCCAGCCTTACTGTAGGTCAGTCGCATAGATACTGATATTATCGAAATCCAAGCCAATCCATTGATTATTGCCCTGAGGCATAGGTAAGCGACCATAATAGTAGTATTTTCCCAGTATCCCTGCAACACAGCGAGTCCTGCATTTGCCAGAGCTAATAATGTGAAGCCAATCATGGCCACCTCCCTGACACCGAATCGATCACCCAAGAATCCACCTATCAGTTGCCCTGCCATGAGGAAGGCTATCACAACTCCTCCCATTACAGCACTGTATTTGTCCATCTCCCAGCCAGCCTCATTGATGAAAATATCCAGTATTATGGGATCGACGAAAAGATACAATTCCGAGAGGAGGCATAGGAATATCAACAGAAATGAGGACCTTAGGGAGAATCCCTTCACGATATTATATGATGTGACTGCCGGGCCAGTTAACACTCTGGCAAACGGATTTGGCACTACGGGGAGTCTGATTCCTAGTTTCTGGAATAACTGCAAAAGAATTATTATAGACAGGGAAACTGCTCCTAAATCAACTAAATCCATGAATAAAATCGGACGTTCTCGCCAGTCTTCCTCAATCAGTACCCCTCCAATGTAAACCACCATGCCCAATAGAATTAGGCCAATCGACACCCAAAGAACAGCTGCAGTCAATGAGATCTTCCTAGAGATTAGATTCTTGGCAGTCCAATGGGCGGCCCTGTAAGGATCATCGGCCTCATTCTCTGTCCACGGAAGTTCCAGTTCTGAGTCATCTGAACTTTCGTCATCTCCTTCATCTAGTTCCTGTTCATTAGTATTCCAAAGACTGGGGCTCCTAGTGGCACTCCAGGGAAAGAGCTTGTCCCCCGGCCTTTCCCTTAGGAACAATGGAAGAGCCATGATTAATACCAACAGAGGCAGTTGAATCACTATAGCCGATTTGATTCCAAACTTGGTGGCCATTATCCCCAGAATCGCTCCACCCAAGATATATCCGGCCCTTTTAGATGCAAACATGAATCCGTTTGCCTTGGCGACCTCATCCGATTGCAGCACATCTACTGCTAGTGCATCGACACCTACATCTTGCAATGATGAGAATAGATTATGGATGAACAGCATCAGCGTAACTAGTTGTATAGATTCAGCTAGATTCGAAACAAAGAGTAATGCTCCCAGAGTTACCACCATCCCCGTTTGTGCAAATAATATCCAAGGCCTCCTTCTTCCATACGAGGGAAATTGGATACCATCCACCATTGGCCCCCACACGAATTTGAATGTCCATGGAAGGGCTATTGCGGCCCAGAGCTGAGCTATAGCGACTGGACTAACGTCGTTAACAGCCAAGAACGCAGGGAATGCGACATACGTAAATCCCTGTGGAAGACCCTGCGCCGTGTATAGTATCGAGAGTGAGACATACCTTCTGAACTGATTCTCAGTAAGTGACTTACCATCTTTCCAAGCTTCAATGGACGCCTTTGCGTAACCGTAATACAAAATCGGATTCATGGTTTCCATACTTGTCATCACCTTAGATGGCAAATCTGATCCCTTGGCCGAGAGATCTATCTTCTTATCCCAGCGTTCCCTAAATGCAACGAATCCGATTATTGCCACCGCACCCAAAAACGGGAGCAGGAACACGATGAGGCCAAATTGCATCATTTCTCCTGACATTATGCCAGTAGCATCGCCGTCAACTAGAATGATTCTCCTTGCGTCTATTGGAGAAATACTATCTTCGCTTACCACCAACCTAGCATATATGGTGGAGTTTCCAGACTCGACATGAGGGTCTAGCTTTACCCTCCACTCACTCCAATCGCCCTTCAGATCGGCCGCTCCCTGCCATTCTCCGCCACCTACTCTGACCTCGACGATCCCCATCCCGGGAGCTACGCCGGAAGCTGTTCCTGAGATGTATGACTGGTTCCCAATTTCTTGTAGTGTATCGAGATTCATACTGACATTTAGCGATCTATCAATACTTCCCGCGGCTTCCACGAAAGCCAGTGGATCCGCCTGTCCATATCCAAACTCGTTATCCGGACGGGTCTCAAATATGCTACAGTCATTTAATCCGGGATCATCGAGAAGTTGCAAATCTCTCTCGATAGAATGAGCTGAAATAATATCCTTGAATTCTGAAGGAGTGATGTCCGGGTTTGCCTCTACCATTAGTGCGGCAATACCTGCCATAAGCGGTGTAGCCATACTAGTTCCCGACTTGCTGGTATATCCATCACTAGATGCCGCGTCAGGAGCCATTATGTTGGACCCTATAGTTGCAACATCTGGCTTCACTCTCCCATCAGAAGTGTAGCCTCTACTGCTGTAAATAGCCAATCCTAGGTCCTTGTCTAAGCTCGCAACAGTAACTGGAAGTTGGGCATCGCCGGGACTGTCTATTGTATTACATCCGGCAAAGGTAGCACCTCCGAACTCATTACCAGCTGAGAGAGTTGTGATGATTCCCGCCTCGACAACAGAATCCATCTGCCTACTCCAGGCTGAGTCGCCATTGTTATCGAAGTGAACCTCCAGCTGCTGCTCACCGAGAGATGAGGTGACGATATCGATTCCGTACTTGTCCTTATTTTCTATTGCCCACTGAGCCCCTTGGATAACATCCTCTATATCCCCGTCGCAACAGGCTAGGATGTTTATCAGGAAAGCTCCTGGAGCCGCTCCAACATACTTTTGTCCTGTGGTAGGATCGGTTTGTCCGCCTCCTGAACCCACCGCAATACCAGCTACGTGGGTACCGTGAGTCCCTGAGTCGTAAGAAGTGGATGGGTCTTGTTCAGCATCCATTAGTACTGCATCATAGAATGCTATAATCTTCGGATCACAATCAACAAAAATTGGGTTTGGATCTAGAGGATCTGGGTCAGGTTGCTCACAACCAGTAGTAAATGGCTCATCGTCCATATCATTCAATCCCTCATGATCTCCCCTAACGCCAGTGTCCAGAACAGCGACTACTGAGCCTGTCCCATCAAAGCCGAAGTCGTTCCAAACCTGGTCAACACCCATATTGGGGACGGCTTCGTTCATGTTTGGTTCTGCCAACCCAAGATCCTCGATCATGACTACTCCGGGAAGAGACCTAATTCCGTCTTGTGAAAGTATGATTTCGAACGGAGCAGTTGCTGAGACAGTATCAAGATATTTAGGACGGAACGTAACTTTGACCCCTAAGCTTTCCAGTTCCTCGACATCACCATCAGAAGGATGGCCTGTCTATTATACAAATCTGACGCTGCCGACTAACATAGGCGGGGAGGGCTCGGC
>CAXHFM010000051.1:0-8293 GCA_964016345.1 uncultured Candidatus Poseidoniales archaeon
GCTCTCCAGAGGCAAAGTTAGCAGCCATGCTTTCGATACTATTCCTTTCAGTATATGCCGCAGCTCAGCTAACTAGTGGCGGTAAGGCATTGTATGTGATGCTGGGATGGTCTGAGGTTGTAGGAATACTAATCGGATTCGTTTTGGTCGTTGCCTACTGCTATGCTGGTGGAATAAGAGCCTCGATTTGGACCGACGCAGCTCAGTCGAGCGTGATGATTGTGGGCTCTTCCCTACTATGCTGGGTAGCCATGGGAGAGGTTGGTGGCTTTGACGGACTACACTCGGGCCTAGAGGAACAGAACGCCAATCTAACTAGCATCGTCCCAGCTGATTTGGGATTCGGATTGACTCTCTGGGCTTTCGCATTCTTCCTGGGTGGCCTTAGCGTAGCAGGACAACCGCAGGTCGTCAGCCGCGTTATGACACTAGGAACCGACGAGGATAGGAAGAAAGCAATGTTGTGGTTCTTTGCATGGCAGACCCCTTTTCTTCTCATCATGGTAATAATAGGACTAGCCAGTAGGGTGGTTTTCAGCGGAGCAGACTTCGATCCAGAGCTGGGCCTTCCAATGCTGGCAATGGAAACCCTGGGGCCCTTCTGGGTTGGATTAATTCTCGCGTCCATATTCGCAGCGACTATGTCTACAGCTGACAGCCAGGTTTTGGCATGTACAGCGGCCTTCACTGACGATGTTATGCCTGAGATTAGCCAGGACCACAAGAAGACAAAGACGGTTACTCTAGCAGTGGCATCCTTCGCCACTGCTATCTCGATTTTCGGTCTCTACGTCCCCGGTGGGGACTCCGTATTCTCCCTAGTCGTACTTGCAGTGTATGGGCTCGGCTCCATCTTCGTACCTATTCTCATCATCAGATGGGCTGAATATGAGCCTGACACCACCCACACGATGGCAATGATGATCGCCGCTCTTACCGGGGTAATTGCCTGGAGATTGATGGGGTTGAATGACGAGGTATTCGAGTCGATTCCAGGAATGGGGGCCGCCTTCATAACACACTTTGTTATGAATAAGATAAGATCACCTGAAATCTCCCCACTAGGCAGATATGACTGGCCAGATGATAGGAAGACGAGAGCCATAGCAGCAGCCTTGATTATACCATTTGGAGCAGTTGAAGCGACTTATGCAATATCTGGACCAGATGTAGCCGATTCAGTTTCTGGCCCATCTGGCGATTGGATAGTGGAGGCAAATTTCGGAAGTGAGCAACTCGCGGACGGATTTGAATATGTGAATGATGGAGAGACTATTTCCATAAATATGCACACAGACTCGATAGAGGATGCAGAAGACATCAATATCGTTGGAGTTAGGGCCACTCTAACTTATTCTGAGGATGAAACCAGTAATGGAATCGGCTGTAATGCACCAGGTGCTTCCAACTCCGATCCAGATACCATCACTTCTACAATGGCACACAATGAAGAGAATATGACAGAGAGTGGCCAGAACTCCGATGGCCCCCCCTCCTCACATTCGGTAGAAGTGGAGTGGTACGACTCATCAATGATAGGCAACGTCAGCAATGTTTCAAGATCACAAATCACAATGGGACTGGATTCTGGAGGAATTGGTTTAGGGGCATATGCACTTGACATTAGCGTTACAGTAGGCACTGGAGGAGCAATAGGATGTGCTCACACAGATGACGGCGAGGACGTCGAGTATCTAGTTGAGTTGATCACTCTAGAGTACTCAATAGAACCTGTTTGAAAGTATACAATCGATCAGGATGAGTGTTTACGGTGCCTTTTCGTGACCTTTCCCACGGAAGCTGTCAATTTCCTAGGTGCCCTGTTCCTAGCGGCCAGAGAGAGTAACCACCATCCCAGTGAGAGTAGAGCGGTGGAGACCATTATCACTGTCCCTACCCACATCACAATATTTCCCTCAGTAACAGGCCAAGCCCAGTAAGAGACCGAACCTACAACCATCACAAACAGTATTCTAGATGCTTCACTAGGAGTTTTCCAACCCCTGTGATCTTCTCTCGGAGCTAAGAGATAATCTAGTAGAGACACGAATTGACATCGAGCCCTAGCTTTTCAAGAAGTGTTTGCACTCATCAGATTTCAGAATAGTATTCCTGAGCTGCATCCTCGAGTTCTTGTGCTACCTTTTCCTCATTTAGAGTAAGGGTCCTACCATCTCTCCTGATGGCTCTTCCGTCAACAAAAACATCCATACATTGTGCTCCTGAGTAAATTAGGTTAGATAGGATCCTCCTACCTCCTCTGCCCCTTGGCCGCATTCGAATATCAGATAAGTCCCATGTAACCCAATCTGATGATCCTCTTGTTGCAAGTTGCCAGGTCTCTACAGGATCCAATATTGTCGCATCCCAATGATCGTGTTTCTGTATCAGGCTTGCAGCCCTTGCCTCAGCTCTCATATCAAGACCATTGTTACTTGCAGCACCATCGGTACCCAACCTAACGTCAACCCCTGCCTCAATCATCGCCGGATAAGACATAGTCCCGCCACATGCTAGCTTCTGGTTAGATACCGGGCAGTGAACCGCATGTGCGCCCTTTCCTGCAAGAATTCTCATCTCCTTTTTGGTCACCCATCCACAGTGAGCACAGACGGTCCCCTCGGTAAAATAGTCAATTGAATCCAAGTATTCTATGGGATACATCCCTGTCTTCTCATGGCACTGTGCTACTTCCTCTCTCGTCTCCGAGGTATGAATATGCAACCTTGCCCCAGATTCTCTGGACATCTCGCTAGCCTTTCTCAAAATCTCCTCTGAGCATGTGTAAACGGCATGGGTTGCTATCCCTATCTCTACCCTTCCCGAACCAAGCGGACCAGAGCGAATCAGGGAGTCCAGCTCCTTGAGCGCATTACCACTATCCGACTCACCTTCTTCAGAAGGCGGCCAGTCTGTCGTAGGTCCACAAATAACCCCTCTAATGCCAGATTCAGCCACTACTGGGGCTATTGAACCTGGGAAGTGGTACATATCGCAGGCAAAAGTAGTTCCACCTGAGATCATCTCAGCTACTGAAGCCCTAGTGCCGATAGATGCCAACTCTGGGGTCAGATTCATTTCACTTGGGAAAATACTAGTCTGCAACCAATCCATCAGAGCTAGACCTTCTCCCATGCTCCTATTGAGGGTCATCGGAAGATGAGTATGCCAGTTCTGAAGAGATCTAGTAATCACTAGGTCGCTTCCCTCGATGGTCTCTGTAACATCCTCATCTCCAGAGCTATGAGAGTATGAACCATCTTCGTGGATAAGGAAATCACCTTCTCTGACCCTCCCATCATGATCGATGAGACGAGTACCTGTAATCCTCCTGACACCAGACTCCATGACTCCCCCAGAGGATATCGCACCTCAAGTTTCTCATGGTTAGTTACTTCTGGCAGTTGGCATGAATGGCATTAATCTCGTCGCCAAGCTCTCCATATTCCTAGTCTGGATGTATACCTTACCGGAACCATTGAATTCCAGAACAAGCCCCTCTCCACCGAAAATCGCAGATCCCAAACCACCAACTTTGGACACATTATACGATAGTCCGGTGGTGAATGCCACAACATGGCCAGTATCAACTACTACCGGGGCATTGGGTGAGACTTCTATCTCCTTGATAGCCCCATATGAGGTGTAGAATACCTTACCCTCAACCCCTCTCGGAGCATGTGCCCTCAAGAAGAATGCACCTTCTCTTGAGAATAGGGACTTCGCCCCTTGGAATTTTGTATCCATGTCAACGCTCGGGGTACAAGCCATGAACGCCCCACCTTGCATGAAAAACTCCTCTCCTGGGGCTAGGTGGAACTCCATTATGTCACCAGGAGCGGAAGGAGCCAAAGATACCCATCCTCCAGAGCCACCAGCTGTGTATGTGTTCACGAAGAAGGACTCTCCTCCGACAGCGGATTTCACCACGCTCTTTAGGAATCCCCCGATTCCTCCGCCACTGCCCATACCGGTCTTCATATCGACTCCTCTAGACTGGGCTACCATAGCTCCAGGCTCAACTTTGAGAGATTCTCCGGGTCCCAAATTTGCAGTCATTAGTGTGAAGGCCGGTCTGAAATCATACTCTACGTCCATGGTTATCGCGTATTATGCGCACTTATCAACTAAACGAATTCTATAACACGCATTCCGCGCTAAGGACGCTGATCTTCTCTCCATCGGGATTTTTCATCCATGCATCCACTCTGTCGCCTACTTTCATGGCCCCTACACCCTCGGGAGTCCCAGTCCAAATCAAATCCCCCGGACTTAGTCCATACCAGTCTGTCAGATGCCCCATTATTGAGTCGAAAGAATGAACCATCAGATCGGTGGTGGCCAATTGTTTTGTTTCCCCATTCAAAGAAAGACCAATCTCCATGATTCTTGGGTCCCAAGGGGCCCAAGTACCCAGAACCCCAGAGCCTCGAAAGCTCTTCCCTTCTAGCCATGGCCAACCCTTCTCTTTGGCTAGCGTTTGACGGGTTCTATTCGTTGTATCGCATCCGATGCACATCTCAACAGGCTCTAGGTTATCCCCGAGTCTGACAACCATCTCAACTTCGTAGTCTATGTGCTCATCGACTAGTAGTGAGATATTGTTATTTCCAACGTTATCAGATTCTACATGTGATGTCGATGGCATGAGGAAGAACCTCGGATAATCTGTCACATCTCCCTTAATCTCCTTCGCATGTCCAACATAGTTTCTGAATACCGCCCAGCCCACTGCCATAACTCTGGCACTACCTGCAATCTCATTATCACATCGATAAATCTCTCAGCAGGTTGAAGGCACCTGCCATACTGACGAGGTTAGATGGCAGAGGACCCATATCGTGCTCTCGGTGTTTCGAAGGACTCTTCAGATGCTGAGATAAAGAGAGCATACAGGAAACTCGCTAGGCAATATCACCCAGACAGGAATCCAAATGATACCGCCGCGGAAGAGCGTTTCAAGTCAATACAGACTGCATATGAGTCCATAGGCTCATCCGAGGCAAGGAGGGAGTGGGATCAACAGAGACGAATGGAGGAAATGTTCAGAGGAGGGAGGTCCTCATCAGGATCTTCCCGTGGATTTGATTTTGGAGATTTATTCTCTCAGTTTGTCGGAGGAAGATCGAATGCAGACTTTGGATTTGGTTCAGAATCAGGGCAATCTAGACATTCTCCATTCACTGATTCAAATCAACGAGAGACAACAGCCCGTGGAGCTGATATAGAGGCAGGTTTGGATGTCACTTTGGAGCAGGCAATCAGTGGCACGGAGGTAAATTTCTCTCATAGAAGAATGAAGAGGTGCCAAAAGTGTGAGGGAACAAGCTTTGGCACCACTAGATCATGCAAAGATTGTAATGGAACAGGAGTACAGACAAAGGGGAGCTCAATCAATGTCAAGGTACCTCCCGGGGCAATTCATGGACAGCAGCTCAGACTTAGAGGAATGGGTCATGAGCATCCACAAGGAGTCCCCGGAGATCTACTGATTACGCTAAGACTGGACGCTCAGGAAGGTAGAAGATGGGAGGATGGAAGACTAATCCAAGAGGCTCCAGTACCAATATCTACGCTCATTCTAGGAGGCAGTGTCAGGATTACCACGCCCCTAGGAAAGAGAATTCAGATCGAAGTACCTGAACGAACGAAAATAGGAGACAGGAGAAGGGTGAACGGACATGGCCATCAAGGGGGGGATTTGGATATTGAATTCGTCCTCCACGAAAACGACAAACTAACGGAAAAACAGATAAAAATACTTGAGCAACTCAGAGAAGCCGGATTATGAATCATCACAACCAATCAAATACAGGTCCATCAGACAAATGACGTGCGTGACTTCTCCAAGGTAGCTGACTACCTAATTCCAAGAAGAAAGAGAATTCACATCTCAGTATTTATTTTCACCATTCTAATGATTCCTGGGATACTGGCAACATTTGAACCGATCGACATAGAATCCTACGAGATGGAATCTCCTGAGCTGGATGCTAACATGGTATTCAGGGAAGAGTTCACAGCAGCTGGAAATATCTGGGGATTTGGGATATTCGTCAGAGATGAGGCAGAATTTGGTAGCCCTGAGTCCGATGTTACTATGATTGCAGACTACACAGGTGAAAACTCAGGACTAGAATCTCCGAAGGGAGGAATTCTGAATCTAACTGTCCTAAGGGAAATCGACATCAATGCTGAGACCTTGAGAAACCACAACGTATCCAGATTCTTCCTTCCGATCGCATCAGAAATCTCTGGAGACCCGGCAGTGGGAATGTTGGATCTAGCTTCTGACTTCAGATCATTCATGTCCGGTAACTCATCTCTCACACAACCAAGGATTAACCCCTACAAACTTGCACTTACCTTGGATCTTGAGGAATCCATGGATCCAGCACCAACAAATTGGACTGACTGCGGAATACTAGAATGCCTGCGGTTTGATGATCCAAATATAACACAAGACCACATAGACTTGGCAGCCCACAGAATGGCCAATAGTAGCAATGGCTCATTCCTAAGATTTCTCTCAAATGACAGGGCATTTACTCCTGATTCGAATAGCTCCGTAATCGGACCAGTCAACCACACGATTGGAGAAGATGGAAACCTTGAGTCTGAACTCTGGCAGAGGGGGAGATGGTCAGCTTCCTCAGCGTGGCTGATAGTGAACCTAGATAGGGAGCAGATGCAAGAAAGTGGATGGACCTTTTCATGGAAGAATGCGACTACAGACTTCGGGTACAAGAGAGAGGGACTCACACTGGTTACAGATCCCATCAGATACTCTTTCGAATACTGCCAAGAAAGAGAGGAAAACAATCAGCCACTCTGTTCTGTAGAATGGCTCTATCTGTCCATAGAAGAAGATCTTCGGGATACCGACGAGCATATTGTCACACTGATGTTCGCTGAGGCGATTAACGTTGAAATAAATAGAGAATTACTTTCAAGTGCATATCTATTAGTCGCCATGTCTTTCATTGTCGTGGGACTTCTTTGGATAAATCTTCGTAGAATCTCCGATGTTGCAATAGTCTCAACGAGTCTGGTTGTATCTCTATTCTGGATGTATGGACTGATTGGATGGGCTATGATTTTCGGTCAAAAAACAGGCTTCGAGTTTATCTTCAGATCACAGTTCTCCAATCTCCTTCCAATTTTGATACTGGCTCTAGAGATTGATGACAGCTTGCACTCCCTCCATCGTTACAAGGAGGAGAGACGCTCTGGAAAGACCATAGAAGAGTCCAGCCATGTTTCGATTAGTAAGGTTGGTCTTGCAGTCATGTTGACCTCTGTGACCACAATAGTCGCATTTTCGGCAAACCTCACATCTAGTATCGCCGCTCTGAGATCGTTCGGCATAGAGGCAGGGATAGGGGTAATGTGTGCCTTTTTCCTCACAGGATTATGGGTTCCCCTTGCAAGACTTGACATCGATAAATGGCTACAGCGAAGAGATAGACTTGAAGATGAAGATCCAGATAAGATTCATATGATTCCAAAATCATGGCTATCATCCATTACTACCAAGTCATTCAAGATGCACCCTCTAGTCATTATCTGTGTACTGCTTGTTACTGCATATGCCGTCCCACTGATGACGTCCCTTGAAGGAGACTTCCAAGTCGAAGATTTTGTTGAGGAAGAGTCAGATTTAGCTGTTGGAGTTGGACTAATAAATCAGAGATTCAGCGATGAGGGGGAACCTGCATACATACTTCTGGAAGCCAATCTCACAAATCCTAGAGTTCTGGATGCTATTGAGGAGCTCAGAGAAAATATGAACTCTCATACCCCGGATGAACCCAATCAGTTTACTAGATCTCCAAACGGAGAAGTTGAATTACTTGCCGTGGACCAGATGCTGTGGTACCTCAGAGCTGCAATGGCATGGAATCAGACCCCCTTTGAGCAGGCAGGATGGGACTTTGATCTGAATGACGGTGGCATAGGATGCGAAACTGTTGTAATCCCAAATAGGGACTTTGAGTTTATTTTCATCCCCTCCGCCAATGACAGTGAATCACTGAAGTTCCTGTATGGTTTCATGATGACTAGAGGGGTTCCAGCCAGTGGTGGGTATCCTGCATTATCTCCTAGCATAGTTGGGGAATTCCTTCAGGTTGATGGTAAGCTTGACTTTGAGAGGCCATGGCTTACGGAAGAAGGGGACTCACCCAGGTATCCAAGAGCCACACTTCGGTTTGGAATATCCAGTCCCGAACAATTCGCATTGGTTGAGCCAGCTTTAATTCAGCTAGAAGCAGATATGGAGCCACTACAGAAT
>CAXHFM010000052.1:0-8145 GCA_964016345.1 uncultured Candidatus Poseidoniales archaeon
CTCCACGCCTATGTTCGTCGGCAGCGTCAGATGTGTATAAGAGACAGTTCTCAGTGATCGCAGCGTAAAGGAAAACAGATACTGAACTCAGAGTACCAGTATACATAGAGTTCACAATAACCGTTACTTGATCTGAAGACTGGTCATATTGGGTTTCCAGCTGCATGGCGTAGTTGGATGTGTCAGAATCCATGCAACCGCCGTCTGAATAATCTGAGTCGTAGTAGTTCGACCCCCCTGCTCCGACTTTGTAACACGTTCCAGTTTGCTTGTCAGCGAATGAAAATACCGGAATTCCTGAAGCGGCCGCTGAGACGTGACTTCGACGGTTGATTGGGCTATCGTCCGGATAGCCACCAGAACTGGACTGGAAAAAGGAAACAAAGGTAAAATCTTCTGGATTAGAATTTTTGAGATTATCCAAGGATGGAGACGCGCTACTCATGCATGGTCCACACCAGTGAGCACCCACATATTCTCCGAAAACTGGATGTCCTGGGCTTGTTGCAAACATCTTAGCTTCAATTTGCTCTAATTCTTGCCTATCTTGGAGCCCTTCTTCCACGGCACAAAAAGATACGAAGGAAGACAAAATCATCAGAGAAACTAAGCTCAAAGAAGAAACTAAGGCATAGGGAGTAGTATTACTCATTGTGCCAAACGAAGTGAATCGTGGTATAATCATGTTCCTTTATGGTGCGTAATACGGTCCTCAATCTGTGGTTTACTTGATAGGTTAAGCTACATTCCGGGACATGTGGGCAATAGTGAAGAGGCTGAATGGCTGGCACTGAGAGAAGATGATGGTAGGGCCTATCTTCTACAGAGATCCCCGGGAGAAGTCAAAGTGAAGGGCCTTGGCAGATTTGATGCCTATGAACTCCTTAAGGGATATTCTGCAGGCGACAGGATTACAGTGGGACAGAAGTCGTTGACTGTTGTCAAGCCCAGCCTCCCTGAAGCAAGGAGGAATATGGCAAGGAGGGCCCAAGTTATTGGGGCTAAGGACTCAGGATTTCTAATCTCTTGGATGGGAATTGGAGTTGGTTCCAAGGTGCTTGAGGGAGGGCATGGTTCTGCAGGAATAGCAATGCATTTGGCCAACGTAATGGGATCCAGTGGAACCTTGATTTCTGTAGAGTCGAGAGCTGAACATGCGGAGGTTGGAAGGAAGAACATGGAAAGACTGTCAGAGGTCCTCCCTGAATTCCCTGATTGGCACCTAATTGAAGGAAATATATCGAACATCGGCGAATTGGTGGTTGAGAAGTGCGGATGGCTTGATTCAGCTATTATCGATATTGCGGAGCCATGGGAAGTGATTACTGAGATAGAGCCTCTACTCAGAGCTGGTGGAAGGTTAGCATGCTATTGCCCCACAACAATCCAATTAGAAAAGTGCTGGGAGGCTGCTGAGAACAGTGGCTTGATAGTCGAATGGGCAGGAGAGATGATTGAGAGAAGATGGGTAAAGGCGAGCAGAGGCGGGGTAAGGCCTGGTAACACTCCCATTGGGCATACTGCCTTTCTACTCATTTCTGCTAAGGTAGCTGCGATTGAAGAGGAGTAGCACCGTTGATAACTCGGACCCTTTTGGACTGAGCATGCGTGACAGCAAAGAGTGGAAGCCGACTTCTTACAGAAGCCATACAATTGGTCAGGTTGTCGAACATGGTAACTCTCTGATAGGTACCGAAGTAACTATTTGTGGATATGCTGAGACTGTCAGAGGGAGGGGTGCGATATGCTTCCTAATGCTTAGGGATGGTACGGGTAAGATTCAGGCGTTTCTCAAAAAGGACAATATGGAAGAAAGTTTGTTCGACTCAATTCAGTCCTCTTCAAGAGAATCCACTATACGAGTATCGGGAATAGTGGCCCAGAAGAGGCCCCCCAAGACCAAGGAAGGCGCACCGACTCCTCCTCCCGAATATGAGGTAAATGTCTCTTCGGGAGAGGTTCTTGCACAGGCATCCGCCCCACTTCCTGTTGGAGTTGTAGATGACGTCCAGGTAGGATTAGACATTAGATTAGACAACAGGCATCTGGACCTAAGGAGAGACCATGTGAATGCCATGTTCCAGCTTAGATCAAGGGTGCTTCAATATGGTAGAGAACACCTAATATCGGAGGGGTTCCAGGAAATTAATAGTCCTAAGATAATAGCGGCTGCTGCTGAGGGAGGTACGAATCTATTCCCTATGAGATACTTCGACACAGATGCATACCTGTCCCAGAGTCCACAGTTGTACAAGCAATTGGCCATACTAGGCGGGCTCGAGAGAGTTTTCGAGATAGGTCCTGCCTTCAGGGCTGAGAAGCATGATACTTACAGACACCTCAACGAGTTCATTTCATTCGATATTGAAGGAGCGTGGATGGATGATGAAGACGTAATGGGAGTACAAGAGAGGATGATTTTCCACATATGGTCCGAGGTCGAGAAAAATGATCAGCACCTAGTCGATGCAGTAAATGAATATAGAATATCGCAGGGAAAAGAGGCGGTGGTTGTGGAGGTTCCGACCTTGCCATTTCCTAGAATTCCATATTGCGATGCCATCGAAATCGTGAAAGAGGGTGGCGGTGAAATAGAATGGGGAGACGATATTGAGAGTCACCATTGTGATTTGATAGCGGCCAAGTTCCCAGGATTCCACTTTATTCCTAGATGGCCAATGGCCATGAAGCCGTTTTACATCCACCACAAGGAAGGAGAAGAGGGGACATCTGGCGGACAACTAAGTAGAGGGTTTGATCTAAACTATGGGAGGGATGAGATGACCAGTGGAGGAGCCAGGGAACACAGGGTTGATATTTTGGAGCAGAATCTCAAGAATATGGGGTTGGATCCAGAAGATTTTTCATTCTACACGGATGGATTTCGCTACGGGGCACCCCCTCATGCAGGATGGGGACTGGGTGTTGCTAGATTGTTGATGGTCCTTACTGGAGCGGGAAATGTTAGGGAAGTTGTACTATTCCCAAGGGATAGAAGTAGAGTTACCCCCTGATTGGTGATTCAATGGGATACACAATCATTCAGTCCGAAGACATCATGGGTTGGGAAGGTAGGAAAAGAGCTAGGTTTGTCAACAGCCTCAGTGGGTTCAAAAGTGCTACCCTGATTGGAACTTACCATCCTAGATTTGGAGATAATCTATCAGTTGTATCCTCCGTTGTTCACCTAGGATCCACTCCTCCATTGATGGGATTCGTGCTGAGGCCTCCGGGGAGTGATGCGCATACTTACAAAAATATCAAGTCCACTGGAATTTGTACTTTTAGTCATGTTAATGAGAACATAATTGAGAAGGCGCATCAGACCAGTGCAAGATATCCCAGAGGCAGTAGCGAGTTTGAAGAGGTAGCCTTAACCCCGAGGAGGATCAAAAATTGGCTAGCCCCTTGTGTGGAAGAGTCCAAAGTAAGGATGGGGCTGACCCTGGTAGATGATACAGAGCTAGTTAATGGTTGTAGGTTCATGACTTGCGCAGTGGAATGGTTCGAGTTAGAATCGGAAAACATCGGTAACGACGGGTATGTTGATCTCAGTAGTCTTGGGGGAGTAACTATTTCGGGACTTGATGGATATCACAAGACTCCGGGAATTTACAGACTCTCATATGCTAAAATCGATCGTGAAATAGAAAAAATGACTGATTTTAGGAATGAATGGACTGAATAATCTACATTGGGATAATTATCATTCAGTCGTCTCTGGACCGAAAATAAGGGGTATGTGTGGCCCCTGCGGAACATGAGCGACATGGCCAAGCCGACGTTTGTATTTCTATTATTGAAGGAACATCCGTATGGTCGTGAGATGCTTCATCAGATACTCTCCGAGGGATATTCTCCCGAGCTTATCATTGAGGAGGATTCACCGGTGGCTGATGAAGAAAGGGAGAAATTTCTGAAGAGGATTGAGGGTAACGATATAGCCCCTACCATCAATCAACTATCGATTGAAAATGGAATCCCAGTAGTTACAGTGCCGATTCATAATTCATCCGAGGTTATGCCACATATTGAACGAATGGACCTTGATCTAGTTGTATTTGGGG
Source organism: uncultured Candidatus Poseidoniales archaeon (assembly GCA_964016345.1). Lineage (GTDB taxonomy): Archaea > Thermoplasmatota > Poseidoniia > Poseidoniales > Thalassarchaeaceae > MGIIb-O5. The sequence continues at coordinate 4,068 of CAXHFM010000052.1, forward strand.
GAACCAGAATAATCAGAGGAGAGATCCTTGATTTCCCGAAAGACGGAGTTGTAAATTCCCATCCTGGACTTCTTCCAGAATGTAGGGGTTCTGCATCTCCGGCATGGTCTGTTTACCATAACATTCGAGTAGGTTCGACGTGTCATTTCTGTGATAACGGAATCGATACTGGAGAGATTCTACTGAGGAGAGAGTTCCCTGTAAAGCGTGGTATGACATATGAGGATCTTTGCTACGGGACACTAGTTCTTTCAGGAGTGTTGATGAAGGAAGCGCTGATTGCCTACGACAAGGGTGAGTGGACTGAGATGCGCCGTCCACAGGGAGCTAGCGATTACCCGACTTTTAGAAACGCTCCAGAGGAAGTACTAGAAGTGGTCAGAGAGAGGCTCAATAAACAGGAATACGCACACTATGTCGATTAGGTGATAAAATGCAAAAAAATCTTTTAGGGCGTGATTTCCCGTTTGCTGATGGTATTCTAGATGGAAAGACCGCTTTGGTCTGTGGAGCCTCCAAAGGAATTGGGAGAGCTACGGCACTGGTCCTAGCTCGAGCTGGATGTAGGGTCATCGCCTGCGCCAGATCGATTGGTGATCTTGAGTCTCTTATCGAAGAAATGCATGGATCTGGCCATGAAAAACTGGTTTTGGATATGGAGAGCTTGGAGTCGATTTCTAATTCGCTGTCAGATTTGGGATCCGTGGACATACTAGTGAATAATTCCGGTGGCCCTCCCGGAGGGCCTTTACTAGGGAATTCGATAGAAGATTTTGAGGGACCATTCGCTAGGCACCTACATGCTTCTCATATTTTGACAAAGGAGCTCGTACCAGGAATGGAGAGGTCTGGGAGCGGTAGGATTGTGAATATTATTTCCACATCAGTTAGGGAGCCAATTGACAACATTGGACTCTCAAACACTTTGAGGGGGGCCATGGCATCATGGTCTAAGTCTCTATCCAGAGAATTACCAGCATGCATCACAATCAACAATATCCTCCCCGGATTCACCGATACCGATAGGCTTGGCTCCCTCGCCAGTTCTATATCATCTAGGACAGGCAAGAAGGTCGAGGAAGTTCAGGAAGGCTGGATTAATAGCGTTCCAATTCAGAGACTAGTTGATCCTCTAGAGACCGCAATTGCAGTCGCGTGGCTCTGTCTACCTTCCAGTGGTGCTGTGCGAGGAGTAAGTCTGGCCGTAGACGGTGGCAGAATGCGTTCCATCTGAGGGATAATATGGAGTTCGATATTTTCTTCTCCATCTCTCAGACACCAGATACCTCTGGCTTTGTTCCCACTGAGAAAGAGATGTTCTCTAATTTCCTGAAACAGGCTGAGCATGCTGATAAACTTGGATTTGGAATTGGTTGGATAGCCCAGGCACATCTATCAACTGAGATACAGAAAAGGAATGAAAATCCAGTAGTTCCACACTATCCAGGAGAAGTGGGGCTTTGTACCGACTTTTTCCAAATTGCTCAGAGGGTTCTTTCTAGAACTGAAAAAATGGAAGTAGGTAGTGCGGTAATGAGCATCTTAGCTTCCGGCGGTCCTATAGCCCAAGCAGAGAGGGTGGGGTCATTTTTATCCTTACATGGACTCGACTCTAATGAAAGAAGGAGGTTGCATATAGGATTCAGTGCGGGAAGATTTGAGTTTATGGCAAGGCCGTATGGAATTGTCCCCAGAGATCCAGTTGAAGAAGTCGCCTGGCCGGCACTTAGAGGCAGAATTTTTGCGGAGGCATCCGAGATATTTCTCCGACTACTTAGGGGAGATGTGGTATCAAGTGATATGATTGGAAAGACGATCTTGACCAGGTCAAACTTCAGAAGTGATGAAGATTGGTCGAAGGTTCAAGAAAAGGCGGTTTCTCATCACGGTTTGACTGATCTACCCGATTCAATAGAGATTAGAAATAGATATGATTTCGAGGAAATAAAGATAATTCCTCAAAACTGGAATCGAAGTCTACTGAATTTGGTTCTCGGTAGTCATGATCAAAGATTACAGAAAGAAGTCAACAAATGGCTTCCTGTTCAAGTATTCAATCTCTCTATTACCCCTCCTAAGGTAATCGAAGAAACCCATCAGAGAATGAGGGAGTCTTACCATAGGGACGGTGGCCATTGGAAGAGATCTATGATGCCCAGAACAATCATGGTTTTCATCAACGAAGAGGATTCTCTGAGTTCCGAAGAAAGGAGTTCAGAGGCTAAGGATGAGGCAAAATCAGCACTTTCGACATACTGGAGCGCCCTAGAAGGGACAATTGACCCATCAAAAGTTGACAGGGCTGTGGATAATGCAGTGATAGGAAACGCCGAGGAAGTAGCACAACAAATTATTGAAAGATTCGATCCTAATGATCGTTTGATGTGCTGGTTTGATTTCTTCAACCATGATAGTGAAAGGGTAATGAGGAATATGACTGCATTCATGACTAAGGTAGTTCCCCGGATTAATGGAGGTGAATAGGTGGAGGGAGGAGAAAACGTTCCTTCATCGGTATCTCCGGGAAGACCTGGGTCATCGCTATATCCTTCGAATCCATTGGGAGAAAGGCATGACGGGATAGCTACGGGAAGAGATGTTGAGTGGGAGCCTTTGGTAGATTTTCGAAGAATGGATATCTCGGAGAATACTATACACGGCGCCATAGCGTGGGCTCACGGGAATGAAATCATACACTCTTTCGGCGGTAATGTTCTGGTTTACGGTAGGTCAATGATGAAGCCATTCACCATGAAAATATTCAGTGATGCCCTCTCTAAAGCTGGCCTAAGTTCGGAACAGATGGCAATTTCATGCTCGTCTCATAATGGCGATACAGAGCATGTTGCGACGGCCCAGTCTTTGCTTAGCGAATCGGAATGGGGACTGATGCAGTGTCCGCTGGATGTCCCATTGATACAGTTTGGAAGACAGGTCAGGAGGCCCCGTAGATGGTTCCATACGTGCTCCGGTGAACATGCCGCGATGCTCAAAGGAATGAGGTTGATGGGAATTGGTAGAGCGGGTTACACCCTTCCAAGCTCCGGATGGTTTCCACTGTATTTGGAGGTACTTAGGAGAATGATGGGAAAGCCAGATTGGGAGCCACTGAGAGTTGCTAAAGATGGGTGTGGCCTGCCCACAGTTTCCAATACTGTGGATGAGTTGGCAGTAATGATGGCCGGACTTGCCTCCGAGAAGGATGATGACTGGATTTGGGATGCAATGACAAAACATCCTGATCTGGTTGGAGGTTTCAATAGACTTGACTCAACCTGCCTCAAAGCAGGAGAAGGAAAGATCCTAGCTAAGGAAGGCGCGGATGGCCTTCTAGGGCTTTCCGTGGATCATCCAGACTGGCCTAACGGTCTAGGGATAGTCATCAAAATAGCCCATGGATGGAACAGCCAGGCTACTTGGTATGTTGCCAGAGCTGTCTTGGGAGTATTGGGAGTTGAACTGAGGAACCCATACCCCCTTCATCGCCAGAAGGCATTTATTGTTCCGGGAATAGTCCCTGAAAGCATGCGTGAGGCTCTTGAGGAAGTTGTCACTTGGGATGAATGGGACCCTGATAGAGACAGATTCTCTATGGACTGGAGGGATTACTCTGAGGGCGTTACTAGGGAAAATCCCTTTGCTAATGAGGGATCCTAATGAAATTACTGAATTATATCAACGGTAAATTTGAGGAGCCGGAATCAGCAGATTGGATGAATAATCATTCTCCTTCGACCGGCGAGATCCTCGGAAGTGTTCCTCTATCGGGAGAAAGTGATGTGAGATTAGCGATAGCGGCTGCCAGGGAAGCACACCCTGAATGGAGTGAAATGGAGCCTTCTGATAGAGCCAGGTGGCTAGATAAGATTGCCGACTGTCTAGAAGAAAAATTTGAGGAGGTTGCTTACTTAGAGAGTTTGGACACTGGTAAGCCCATATCCCTGGCTCGCTCGGTCGATGCGACTAGGTCGGTTTCAAATTTCAGATTCTTCTCAGAAATGATTAGGGATATGGAAGATGAAATCTATGATATGGCTGTCTCTTATACACATCTCCGAGCCCACGAGACTTACGTGCA